>JAJYEP010000006.1:0-15608 GCA_021785735.1 Thermoplasmata archaeon
AAATATAAAAATACCATCAAGCACTCTGCATTATACGGATCGTCAATGATTTCCACAGATACCGGCTTAAACTATAAGTACCGATCATCAATGTTTAGGCATGAAATCTTCCCTTTTCAAAATCCTCGTGGTGACGGTGACGCTTGCAGTTATAGTCCCGTCTGCATATTTTATCGTTAACCAGTACAAGTCATCGCTGGCTGCCCAGACGCCTCAGTCCTTTATACCTGCGAATTCCAATGTAGCAGTCAAATTCAACGCCCTGAACGAATCCAATTATGCATTTCTGGAAAACCAGAGTTTGGGCTTTATTCTTCAGATGAGCACGTTCGCATATTCCACCGGTTTCAATTCAAGTTCGACTCTCAGCAACAGTACTACGTCCGGTCAGACCGGGTCATTTCACTATCACTACTATGAAACTTATGACCAGGTCCCAATATTCAATACTTCAGTGAACCTGTCAGGAGTCCTTTCAAATGTCTTTTCAAAAACTTCATCTCTTCCACTTTCAAATATTACTTCCGTCAATGCGAGCCTTAACACTGTGAACCTGTACATTGCCTCGCCTGTATCCGGAATATTCGTCATTGGTGAATTAAACGCAGTGCATGCCGCAATAGATTCAAACCAGAGGGTTAACGGCTATGCTCCGCTGAATTTCGCATTCAACACATCCGCCAACATTTCACTCTTTGCAAACCTGTCTGCTGGAAACAGCGAGTATTATGTTTCTGGGAATTTCACCTCAAACACAACTGTGTTATCGCTGTATGGGCGATCCTTGAGCAATACAACATCATTCTTCACTGCAGTTCAGGCTTTCAGCATACTTCTTAACGGAACAGTCTCCGTGCACAGTCATTCAATTACACTGACAATTCCTGTTGGAACCGGATCAAAATTATTTTCACAACTTTTCAAGTACCTCGGACCGTTCATATCGGGATCACTATGAATCAGCCAGGAAACATGAGAAAAATAGGCATAGTATCCCTTTTCTATTTCAGGAACTACTACCGCTCAAAGAGCTTCTATCTGATGCTTTTCCTCGTAATTCTGGTGGTATCCCTCCTCACATACCTGTCTGTAAAATATTTTTCATACACCTCTTCATTCCCCAATTTCCTTCGTTTCTCTTCAAACGGGCTGAACACTGGACTTCTTAGAAACGAGTTCAGTTTTGTATGGGAGTTTGCAGGAACCTATCTTCCTGTCTTTGCCTCGGTATTTTTCGGGTCTCCTGCCATATCCACGGAGATAGAGAGCAAAACTGCTTTCCAGACATTCACATATCCGATCCCGAGATCAGTCCTTTTTACCGGGAAATTTCTGGCCGCATTCCTTGTTACCTCAATAATAATTTCCATTTTCTATCTGGGGCAGCTGTTTAACTTCGCATATCTGTACCATATAATTCCTCCCGGTTCCTTTGGGCTGTCTTACCTTCTAATGATACTCTTTGCGCTGGCTATGCTTGGTCTCACATTCCTTCTAAGCGTGATTTTCAACAAGAACCTCTACGCTTACATATCGGTCTTCATCATCTATTTCCTCGTATTCGGCACTGCGTCACTTGTCATCAGTTTCCTCTATTCCACGACCCCGTTTTATCTGCTAAGCGTTTCCGCAGCCATAGTCTATGAGGTTTACATAAACTTTAACCCCTTCAACTTCACGGTCCTTCCGTCGATCTCTCCCGCTTCCGTTTCCCAGATAACTCTTTACGTTTCCGTTATGGTGGTGTACGCGTTCGTGTCCTTCATGTCCGCCATCTTCCTTTTTGAAAGCAAGGAGGTAAAGTAATGGTAAAGATAAGAATAGAGAACCTTTCCAAAAATTACGGAAATGTTGAAGCATTGAAATCCGTGAATCTGACCTTTGACAGGGAGGGCATAATTGTTCTTCTGGGACCGAACGGCGCAGGAAAAACCACGCTCATGAAAACCATGACTGGAATTTCAAGGCCCACCAGCGGTGACATATTCATCAACGAACACTCAGTCATGGAGGATCTTTCTACTGCTCTGAGCAGCATAGGCAGCCTGGTCGAACAGCCTGAGTTTTATCCATATCTCACCGGTCGCGAGATATTGAATTTTTCCTGCAGGATCAGGGGGTTTACCAGAAGTGAATGCACAGAGAGAATAGACGAAATTTCCCGTCTCACCGGATGCTTCAGTTATCTGGACAGGAAGGCCGGGGAGTATTCAAGAGGCATGAAGCAGAGACTCGGCCTTTCACTGTCGCTTCTTCATGATCCGCCTATCATAATTCTGGACGAACCGACATTCGGACTTGATCCGAAAGGAATGTACCAGTTCAGGAATATCCTGAAGGATATAAACGCCAAGAAGGAAAAGATAATCATTCTCAGCACACACCTCATCGGCGAGGCAAAGGAGGTGGGCGACCGCATCATAATCATTAACAACGGATCGATTGTCAGCGACTTCGAGAATACCGATGCCGGATACGTCAGGATCAGAGTTGACGGAAGCAAAGATTCGAGGGCGCTTCAAGAACTTGCATCAGATCACAGATTTGAAGACGGGTACCTGTTTCTCCGTCCTGATGAGGATATTTCCGGAATACTAAAAAGACTTGTTCTTGACAACGTCAGGTTCGACAGGGTTGAAGAATACAGTGATCTTGAAAATCAGTATATCAGGAGCGTCGGGGATTCCTGATCACCGGTGTCTGGGATCCGCCTTGACGAAGCTTTCCAGCGGTTGCACCGTTGTGACTTCCAGACCGGGGGATCTTGGATTTTTGTTTCTGACAACCCAGTCCTCAAAGGATTCCTCATCAATGTATCTGCTCCGGGTCATCTCGAAATAGCACGAAGCACAATATATCCCGGAATATATGAGAGTTGAACATATAATACAGTGATGTTTCGGTGTCATGATGGTCATGATTTTTGTTTGTATTAAAACTCTTTTATGATCCATGCGTGGTCAAATACCTCTTTAAAAGGCTTTTCGCAACCTAATTTAAATGGGATTTGGCAGACAACCGCCTTTTTATTAATTTCACTTCACTCGATAATTATTCTTCCTTGTAATCGGTGTCGACATCCTCCCCACCGGTGAAAAAATTTGAAATTTCTGAATAGACATCCTCGAATCCCGTGTGGTTCTGGGAAGAGACCGGGATTATTTTGTTTGTCATCCCGCTCTCCGAGAAAGCGTGGATCACTCCGGAATAGTACTGCTTGACCATGTTCTGCTTCTCGTCCATGAAATCGTCGTAAAGGAGTTCCGGATCTGCCTCCCAGGAGATTACCTTGTCCATGATCTCCCTGTCAATCAGGTCAGACTTGTTCATGATGAAGATCATGGGCTTGAAGAACCTGTAAAAGATAGATCCGAGAAGCATCTTCTGGGCTATGAATCCGGAAGGCGATGATCCCACTATGGCATCCGCAAGGTAACATATCATGGTTTTCCCGTCTGTGAGATTGTCGACGAGCATTGCGCTTCCCTGCCTGAATGTGAAGAGTTCAACCTGCCCCGGCGTATCGAATATCACGTAATGATCCTCGAGCTCGTCCAGTTGAGATTTGATCTGGCCTGCATATTCCAGCATGAGATCCGCAGCCACGACCTGTGCTCCGTTGGGGCCCAGAGAATAGTCCTCCATTATCTTCCCCAGGGATATGTAATCCCTGATGTCTATGTCGGCTTCATAAGGAATAAAATCGGCTCCAGGATCGAGATTAACCACCGCAGCATCAAAATGCTGTTCCTGAAGCCATTCCTTCATCGCACCGCAAAACGTTGATTTCCCGGTTCCTGCCGGGCCTGTTACAAATATTGATCCTATCATTCATTATTCACCTCATAGCTTTCCAGGGCGCTTTCTCCGTCGTCATGGTAGTCTTCCTGAACGTCATCCCTGTCGTCTGCAAACGTCCCGCGAATTGTCTTCTCAAGGTTTTCAATCCTTGCCTTGAGATAATCAGGTATCTTGTATTCCCTTGAAATCTTGATTGTTTCATCGAGATATTTGACTATGCCGCCCTTATGCACGGTGAGTATAATTGATTTCTCCCCGCATCTTGTGCATTTGCCTGAAAGCGGAATTCTCCTGTATTTGGCGTTGCACTTGGTACATCTGAACGACTGTGAGAAAAACCCCCTGAAATTGCCGTAGATATCCGGCAGGAAATGCGATGACAGCACCCTCGCAGCCACGTCGTTCTCATCCACCGCCCGGATCTTTGTGGCAAGGCCCAACTGCCTCTCAATCTTCTCCTCCATGGTGACTATGGTTTTGTACGAGGATACTGTCACACCTGAATCTATGTGATCAGCCGGTATGCTAAAACCGAATCCGGCATAGGTCCCGTGCTCCTTGATATAGGCTTTCATGGGCTTCATTATGGATTCGATCTCTGTGGGCATTGCAAGCCTTCCGGCAGCTTCGTAGAACTCAATGGGATATCTGGTCAGGGTATCCACGTTCATGGCCTCTTTGTCAACCTCGTCAGGATTCAGTTTCACAGTCAGCACAAGTGGTGCATCCATCAATCCTCCCCGGGTGGAGGGCAGAAATTCCTTTGAAAAATTGAGAAAACCGTCCATGAGGAGCATTATGCTGTCCTCGTCCCCATCGCAGTTTCTTCTCTTTGCTGCATGGAAAAATGGATGGGCATAACATCCTGAAACGCTGCTGAAACCTATTATTCTTCCCACTATTCCGCCGGAGGTGTGCGGAGCCAATCCTATCACAAGATGCCCTATCAGATCCTCTTCGGTTCTGCAGTTGTAGAATGGTGGCTTGTTGTAATACCTGACAAGAAGATCGTCAATGAATTTGGAGACGTTGAGCAGGTATGTGGCCGATTTCCTCGGGATGATTATGTCCTGCACAAATATCTCGTTGTATGATCCCGGTTTGTATCCCAGGGCTGCCGATCTCGATTCATCGAGACCGATCTCTTCAGGGAGGAAGTGGCTGATCGGTATGTCGGAGATATCATAACGGCAGGTACCGTCCTTGTTGATCGATATATCATGAAGAGATCTCAGTATCCCTTTCTCCACGGGTTCGCATACCTTCCTGCTGGACATGAGCTTCTTGACGCCTTTCAGCTCCTTCAGGTCTGTGGAATTTACCCTTATCCTATCCATTGCTGTTGCCATTATTGTCCCGAAATCAATCTTGATCTTTTCAGTGTTCTTCAGTGATTCCGTACTGGATCCGCAATTCTCGCAGACTGGCTCTGGCGTCTTTGTTCCGCACTTAGGACATAACCTGGGCAGGCACTCTATCTCAAAGGTTCCGCCCACAGTCTTCTCCGCGCTTATAAGGGATCTTCTTGTGCTACCATAATTTTCAACCGGGAAAAGTACATGAACCTTCGGCTTCATCTTCCTGTCGCCCGATTTTTCCGGTCTTCCCATCCTTGCGCCTATCCTTGTCGGTGATCTTGGAATGATCTTTATTCCAGACAGCATGGATACAGCCTCGACAGGATCAGTGTCGTCGGTAATACCCACATTTGCGGAAGAGATTCCATTGAGCCCCAGAGAGACGGAAAAAGCAATATATTCTTCAAGAACAATGAATCCGTCATCAACCAGAAATTCCTTGTTCAGGGCCTCCAGGAGATTTGCAGTGACCGGGTCATATTCAACCCTCAATTTTCCGTCAGCCGGAACAGCATTCTCAAACCTCTTCCTGAGATAAATTATCTCCTGTGCGGTGATGTCATGCCAGAGATAGTCGTATCTTGGATGCAGCGGAATGTTATATTTCCTGGATATTTCAATGGCTTCTGTCTCTCCAGGTTCCCTTTCCTCATACTGCCTTAATTCCGGGAATTTTTCAGCGTACAGATACCACCATTCGTGCACAAACGGCGGGATCTCCAGCCTATGGTTGTTTTCAAGGAATTCGCCATATGAGATCAGTATCTCCCCTATGTCTGAAATTCTGACAATATCGTTCATTATCTGCCTGGCATGATCAATGCTCCTGACCTTTATGTTTGAACCATTCTTCAGAACAACCATTGGACCGTCGATATAATCACATGGGGTTATTGCGGCCGCTTTGCCGGGCAGCTCGATCTTTATCTGCGATCCTATTGCAATGAAACCGTCGAGAACAAACATCGTTATGGGGTTTATTCCAGCAGCAGCAAGCCCCGTTATCCGTGATCTTCCATATCTCAGCCTGAATCCTCCGGGTCTTCCCGGATGGCTGAAAACTGGCCTCCCTGCGATGATATCCTTCAGGAATTTCTCTGATTTCTCAAGTGAGGCTTCACCCTTCTCGTCCGGGCCATGTAGATTGGACAGAAAATCCCACTCGGTTAATCCCAGTGATGATGTGTGCTTCAGAACCTTCTTTGATTTCTGCACAAGTCCCTCGCAGATCACGAGGCACATACCGCCGCGTATCCTGTTGGTCTTGATCCTGGCCATGTCCCTGTGCCCGGATACCTCCTGCTCCTCGCTTCCCTCCCCGTCTATCATCACAGGGCAGTTCTTTACAATCTGCCTTATCTCTTCGGGCGTGGGCAGATACTGGAGGTGCTTCACTCTATTGTACGCCTGGATCTCCTCTGTATATCTCTCAATTTCATCCTCGCTAATCCTGAAGCTCCCTATTCCCAGGTCCCTCCGGACGATATCTGCTATGAGCACACTCATTGCCTGAGCCGTACCGCCGGCTCCCCTGATGGGGCCGGAATACACAACCGAAAGATAATCAGAATCGTTTTCTCTGTTGATGCTGACGTCTGCGATCCCTTCAAGCGGAGCAACCAGTATCCCCTCTGTGAGAATTGCCAGTCCCACCCTGATTGCCTTGTCAACCGCCTCTTTTTTGTCCCTTGATCCAATTTCTCTTGCAACATCCCTGGAAATATTAATTGCTACCTCTTCTCTCGACATCGTTCTGGAAAGTTTTCTTATCTTTTCAGCGATTCCTCTCAGGCCGATGAGTTCCTCAATTCTGTCAGCCATATCAGAGGCGAGCGGAATCTCGACCCTGTTTGTCACATCGCGCCCGAGTTCCCTGATCTCCTGTGCGAGGTTGAAACAACTCTTCACATTCTTCTCTATAGAATTGTGATAACTTTCTATGAGTTCCTGTGTGAGCGACCGTACCGGTACTGTCAACTTCTGATACTTCCCATATCACTTAAAGAGATCGGTTAGAAATAGTTTGTCAAGCAAAGAGGCTTTAATCCTGATCTTTTTCTCGAAATACGCTTCCATTGGATCAATCTCCTTGGACATGATTTTATTGAATGTGTCTGAATCCATGGAAATTGTCACGTCAGCCTCAACCGGTCCATCCATGATCTCGCTTATGGACCCCTGCTTTATGCTGAAGTTGTAGAACGTGTTGCCTTCAAACTCCACCAGAAATTTCTTGTCCACCTTCATGAGCTTGTTCTTAAATTTCTCGTCGCTGTCTATCCTCTGTATTACCCTCTTCCTCAGGGCCTCAAGTGTTTCCTTCATGCTTTCGACGACTCCTTGTATTTCTGTGCACTCAGGACCAGGTGCACGTGAACAGGCGACGGACTGAGGGGTCTTGACTTGAATTCACTATGGTACTGCGTTGCTATAAAATTTTCCCTGTCTGCAAGTTCGAGGATTTCCATCCTTATCCCTTCCTCATCCCTGCCCGAGAAAACTATCCCTGCTTCCTCGAGTCTGCCTATGTATTTTGGATTTACCTCGTATCTGTGCCTGTGTCTCTCATATATCTCATTCTTCCCGTAGATCCTTGACGCAAGTGTATCACTATTGATAATGACTTTCTTTGCGCCAAGCCTCATTGTACCGCCTAGATCCTTTATGCCTTCCTGCTCCGGCAGGAGATCAATAACAGGATCATTTGTCTCCGGATGGAATTCAGAACTGTTGGCATTCTTGAGCCCGAGTACGTTTCTGGAGAATTCTATGACTGCGGCCTGGAAACCGAGGCATATTCCAAGGAACGGCATCCTGTTTTCCCTTGCATACCTGATTGCTTCTATCTTTCCTTCAACGCCCCTGTAACCGAATCCGCCAGGTACAAGAATTCCCGAGACTTCCTTCAGAGAGTCCGTTGAAGTTTTCAGTGAATCCGAGTTGATCCATTTAATCTCCACGCCTATGCCGGTTTTACCAGTGACATGAATGAATGCTTCCTTATGGCTCATGTATGCATCCTTGAGTTCCGTATACTTTCCTACGAGTGCTATTTTGACATTGTCCCTGGGATACTCCAGATTCTTCTTCATTTCTTCCCAGACATCTTGGAAAGAGCCGTTCTGCATCTTCAGCCTTGTAACTATAAAGGATACTATACCCTGCTGATACATTATCCCGGGCAGAAAGTAGACGTTCGGAACATCATTTATGCTTATGACTCCCTCCTCGGGTACATCTGTGAAAAGTGAAATTTTCTTTCTGGACTCCACAGACAGTGGAAATTTTGACCTGGCAAAGATTATGTCCGGCTGTATCCCTATGCTTCGAAGTGCACTGACGCTGTGCTGTGTGGGTTTTGTCTTCTGTTCCATCGAACTTCCTATCTCAGGAATGAGTGTCACATGACAGAACATGAAATTGTTTTCCCCTTCCTCCCTCTTCATTTCTCTCAGGGCTTCAAGGAAAGGCATTGATTCTATATCGCCCACAGTCCCACCCACCTCTATGAGAACTATGTCGTTATTGTCCTTCAGAGCCACCTTCCTGATCTTCCTCTTGATCTCGTTTGTGACGTTTGGGATTATCTGAACCGTGTTGCCAAGAAATTCACCGCGACGTTCCTTTTCTATGACTTCCTTGTAGATCTTTCCCGTCGTGATATTATTGTCGCCGGTGAGGCTTTTATCGATGAATCTCTCATAGTTTCCAAGATCCAGATCGACCTCGCTGCCATCGTCAAGCACGAATACCTCGCCGTGCTGATATGGATTCATGGTGCCTGCATCGTAGTTCAGATAAGGATCGATCTTTACTGCAGTAACCCTGAATCCGCTGTTCACCAGAAGGTGGGAAAGACTTGAAGTTATTGTCCCCTTGCCAAGGCCCGAAATAACTCCCCCAGTTATGGCAATATATCGCATTATGGGAAAGCATCTGTGGACTAATTAACTTTAATATTCAGTTCATTCTGTTAATGATGGATGACAATCAGGATTATTTACGTGGACCTGAAGGAGGATGACCCGCGCAGATCAACAATGAGAAAGCTTGATCGCTTCGGGCTTGCCAGGTCAGTTGGTATTGGCTTCCTTAAAAGATCTATTTCCCTGAACCCGTTTGCAGAATCATACCTCAAACGCAGCGATGCGCACCAGACATTGAGGACCGGGCTGCTTCTGATCGAGGCATCGTGGAACAGGATCGATCAGACTCATCTGGAAACTGGTAAACTCTCAAGAAAACTTCCTCTTCTGTTGCCGGTGAATCCAGTCAATTACGGCAAACCAGGGAGACTCAGCTCTGTGGAGGCTGCTGCTGGAGCCCTTTTCATCCTTGGCGAGAGGGACCAGGCTGCCCAGATACTCAGCAAATTCGCCTGGGCCCACACATTTCTTGAAGTCAACATGGCACCGCTTCTGGAATACTCAAGATGTACAACGGATGACGAGATAATGGCGCAGGAAAGTGAATTTTTCCAGCGCTAGTTTTTCATCGCTCCGATGTACTCCAGATACATCCTCAGGTACGGTTCCACAGAATATATAATCCGGTTTCTGGCCTTGTTGATGTGTTCCTGCATCGTTGACTGGCTTATTCCATTCCTCTTTGCAAGTTCTTCGAGCGAAACTCTCCTGGGGGTGTCGAAATAGCCTGCGGATATAGCTTCCAGGATGTATTTTGTCTGAATGTCCGTCATTTCAGAAAACAGCTCCATTATGGAGACTGTCCAGTTGTCCCTCAGATCCTCTGGAAGAACCTGGAATTTCCTGGATATCTCCACCTCGCCTATCTTGCTGAGTTTGTCGTATAGTGACCTGAAATTCTCCTGAACTGGAGATATCACTGTAATTTCTTCCTCTCCGGACTTATACTTAACGGGCGCTCTCCAGAGGCAGCTCTCTGATTCTGTCATCCTTATGGTGGAATTATTGATGTTGCATCTGCATTTTATTATAACCGAAGCTCTTCCCTTCTGCCTGGAAATGTATACGGTTTCACTGTGTATTTCCTCTATGAACGCGGGCAGTGCTTCAATTATCCTGTCCATTTCGGCGTCGTCACTGTGTATCTCGATATAATCAACATATGAGTTGCACCATCTGTAGATGGTCGCTTCGGGGAACATCTTTGAGACATTGTTGAATGGCAGGTCATGATGCAATTTCAGTGTTATCTCTTCCATGTAAACCGGTCTGCAATGGCTCAATAGATATATTAACTATTCGGATATGTTTATTAGGTGATACAAATGGTAAACCTATTGGTAGAACACAGGTGGAAAGACAAGAACAAGGATGAGGCTTTCAAGGTAGTTGGAAGCATTATAGACATGCAGAAGAACTCGAAGATGCCGGAAGGATTCAAACTCCTGTCCGTTCAGGTAATCGGGAGCGAGAACATGGCAATATGCAACTATGAAGCACCCAGCAGAGATGCACTTGAAGCACTCGTAAAGAAAGTGAACCCCCCGACGAAATACCAGGTATTTGAGGCTCAGAAGATTTTCTGAACCATATCCCCATTTTTTCTATAACGATTATATTTTTACCCAGTTTTCGTTTCGCAGTCGATATATCCCGTCGGTATACTCTGAAAATATCTTCATTATGCTGTCCCTGAATCTTGATGGTACCCTTGAAAACGGAGTGGATTCTTCCGGCAGCAGGTGTATTCCCCTGACATGATCCAGGTTGGCAGGAAAGGTATCCTTCCCATCAATCTTCAGTTCAAGGAATTTGAGCTCGTCGGGATCGAGGCGGAGCCTTCCGCTCTCTATTCTCCGGATCAGCTCCTCCTTACTGTAATCCCTGTAGAAAATCTCCGTTGGATCACCTCCAGAAGCTTTAAGGAACAGAATGATCCCGGTGCATTTGGTGCATGTTCCGCATGGGACTGTGTTGCCGTTCTCAAAATGACAGCTGTGGCATGACCTCTGGAGCCTGAAAAGATCGTGATAACTGTGTACAAGCACACTCTCAACAATGTTTCCAAAGACAGGGTACACCGCGGACCAGAGTTTTGTTGAAATGCCACTTTCCCTGAAATATGCGTCCATTATGTCAGAAAAATCGTTTGACTGATCAAACACACCATAATAGTGGGTGATCCCCCTGAACGGGGCGATTTCTCTCACATCGTCGAATTCGTTGCCCATCACAATCCCGGATATACCGTGCTTCTCCAGAATAGGTACGCTTGAAAAGACATAGATCGGAAATATGAAGACCTGTATCGGATAGGTATCTGCCCTCTTCCTTATGGCATCCATGTCAAGTATCTTTATGAATTTCAGTCCCCAGGAGTAAAATCTGTCAACGTTTGACCATATTTTTTTTGTGCGGGGGAAATGTTCCGCATAATAACGATATGAGGGGAGGGCGGTGCGCCAATGTCCGCCGGATTCGTTGAAGAATATGGGAAACACCTCTGCCCCGATACCGCTCAGCATTCCGTACGAAAGAAGACTTTCCTTTCCACCGGATGAGAGCACTGCAAGCCTGTTCTGATCAGAGTTCTTATGATCCTTGTTTCCCGGTACTATTGCTGCTTCTATTCTAAGATTTCCCGTGGCATTCTCAAAGGTAATCTCTTCTTCCGCCGGTATGAAATCGGATTTCAGGAACTCGTATCTCCTCCTGCATATCTTGTTTATGAAGACCTCCCTTGCGTTTATATCCGTGAATTTCTTCAGCAGATCATAGTCGTTCTGTGTTATCGGGCTCTCCAGCTTCAGTGTGCCCGCAAAATATGTGAAGTTTATTACGGGCATCGTGAGTATCATTTCTCCCAGGCTTTCATCCACGGTTATGTCCTCGTCGTATGAGAAAATCAGGTTGAATCTTTCGCTGAAACCCTTCCCAGAAAAAGTGACGTCTCCGAGAATCCTGTTTTTTTCTATCTTTGGTCTTGAAACCCTGATTTGGTCAATTGATCTTGTTTTTTCCCAGTAATTCATGATTAACCTAGTTCAAGCTGACAATATATTCAATGGTTTTCCTCAGGTCTGATAACGGGTCAAAGGTATGAATACCGGTCAGGTTTTCTGTGTCGGCAATGCTCTCTTTCAGCTGTTCAGGTGTCAGATTTTCCCCGTTGACTGAGATGGCAATAACCTTCGCTTCAGAGATCAGTTCAATGGCGCGGATATACCTATCCAGAGGAGGAATCCTGAACTGTTCAAAACCATCGTAAAACAATCTTGCAGGCGCATGCTGCAGAACCACATATTTTGGCCTGCATGCCCCAATTATTTCGTAGCTTCCAGGATAAGCAGGATGAATTATTGATCCCTGTCCCTCCAGAAACATGTATTCAGGTTTTTCCTTTTCCCAGGCCTCCACGGTAACAGCCTCAAGGGAACCAGCAACAAAATCGTTGATAATGGCGTCCAGAACTATTGTATATGGAAATCCCTGCATCCAGGCGGTCTGCCCCGTGCCAATCATCACCGATTTTCTGCCCATCCTGTTCATTTCCCTGTTCAGAAAAACTGCTGTTGTTCGTTTACCAATTGCACTGTCTGTTCCAAGAACGGCAATTCTCTTGGATTTAACCTCGTTTATCCTGCCTGTAAAGCTCACTTTATTGTCCCTGAAAATTTTCCTGACATCTGTTATCTTTACATTCCTGTTCCTTGCCAGGGATGAAAATTCCTGATCGTCACTAAGGAACTCATGCAGCCCGCTTACGATATTCAACCCTGAATTTATTGCCTCTTTAACATATCTCCTGTAATTCTCCGGAAGAAAACCTCCATCTGTCGCTATCCCTACAATCATGGTATCTGGATGGAGCTTGAGGCCCTCCTCTATGCTGGATACAATGGGAATTCCGTTCTTCCTGCCTGTAAGTACTTCCCCTGCATCCTTCCCTTTCAGTTTTGAGTCTATTACACCCTTGATGCTGTATCTCTGACTGTATCTTACCAGTCCGTTTGCGGTCTTTCCATATGTATTTCCAAATACTCCCTCTGATAGGATTATTGCACTGTCCACTTTTTGCCGCTCCCGGTGATAACAATGACGCACTCAGCGTTGTGCCCAAGCTTGGAGAGAACATGACTTGCCGCGACAAGTGCCGATGCGGATGCGGGAAGTGTGCTGATCCCTTCGGTATTTTCAATAATCCTTGAATAATATGTCATCTCATAGTCCGTAACGTATTCACCAAAACCATGACTGTTGTATATGGAATCAAGTGCTGCCTGGCCATCCATCGCCTTATAGGATACAAGAGGTTCGTTCAGGCTCGACTCATGGATTGCCATGGGTTTCAGATCGACTATTTTCCTTTCATGTTTCTTCCAGGTGCTGATAATTGGATTCCCACCGGCTGTACTGGCGCCAATGAATCTCGGAACCCGATCTGTAAACCCTGCAGACTTCAGTTTCACAAACCCGCGATATATGCCGCTCAGTGTTGTACCGTTGCCCACAGGAACTGAGAGCATCTGTGGTGCGTGGCCCAGCTGAGAAACAATTTCTTCTGCAATCTTCTCATATCCCAGCATATCAATGTGCGAATTTTCCGAACCGGGACTGCAGTTGTACCAGGCATTGTCGTTTGCAAGGTCTTTCATCATTCCAACTGCCTCCTCATACTTGTAAGGGACGTTTATAATTTCAGTCCCGTTGACAACCATCTCTTCAGTCCTGGAGTTGGAATAGGATTCCGGGATTGCTGCAACAGATTTCAGGCCCATGATTTTTGCATAATAAGATACTGACGCCCCGTAGTTTCCACATGTGGCCACAGCGAGCGTGTCATATCCAAGTTCACGAGCCCTTATTGCGTGAAGCGCGGATATTCGGTCCTTCTGAGTCCCTGTTCTGCTTGCCCCCTCAAACTTAATAAAAAATTTCTTCTGTTTGAGAGCTTTTTCCAAGTTTCGAGCCCTTATCAAGGGCGTACTCCCTGGCGGTTCCTCTTCACTGAGTTCTTCCATCTATTTTACCTCAAAGGTATAATATTTAAACAGTGAGTTTATTTTTGTATTTAAACATTTTTTATTACAGATCGTAAATTAATTTTGCCAAATTATGTAAAATTCAGTGTCTTACAAAATCTATGAACTATTATATATGTGTGAATATTATATAATGATTATATAACTATCAGTTCCAGACCGTCTGCTTCAGAAATGCCTCTCACAATTTCCCTGACGCCGGATCTTGAGCCTTTTTTGTCCATGATGAAACCTGCGCAC
Source organism: Thermoplasmata archaeon (assembly GCA_021785735.1). GTDB lineage: Archaea > Thermoplasmatota > Thermoplasmata > Thermoplasmatales > Thermoplasmataceae > JAKAFX01. Next base: position 14,368 of record JAJYEP010000006.1, read on the forward strand.
CTCGGAGTTTTCTGCACTGCCTGCCTTATAATCGATTCATCCGCAGTTTCATGATCGTGCTTTGAGAGGATATGACCTATATTCACATTATTTTCCAATACGTAATCTGTTATCTTCGGGGAATAGTGTCCCCCGCCTATGCCAACATAATTTGGATAATTATTGCCATGATTGAGCATAACAGCCTCTGTCACCGCAAAAAGGGCTGCAGGATCCTGCCATTCTTCCTTCGTCGTTCCAATCTCTATGTAGTAATTCGGTACATCGAGGTATGGCCCATGATGTGTTGATTCAAATGTGACGCTGAATTTCTCGCCCCTGTAGCTCTGCTTCAGTATTCTCAGGGACTGGGTCATCATTTCAGGATCTGATACAGAAAGCGTTTTCGGATAGCCGCCCAGCTTATTCTCCCCATAGTTTCCCGTCGCATGCACTGTAAGGGACTTAATGTCTGCCGATGAGGAATGTTTCGAGAGGAAGATCACCCGATCTATTTTTACATCAGGAAAATCCACGTTCAGATTAATATTGTCGTAATTTAAATGTATCTTATCTATATAAATAAGTACAAAATTATCCCTCGTCAGCAGTCCGTTATTTTCTGTGAAAGGATATCTCTTGATGAGGTAATCTCCCATCGCTGAACTGGCCGGGTCCTGTCTCGATACCACCAGAAGATCCATGAGACTGTATCACTTTCAATGATTTAGAATGAATCCATTACGAGATCATTGTAAAGTGTGTCAGCCCTTACTCTCAGGTTTTCCTTCTTCTTCAAGACCTGTATAAGGTTATCCTTGAGAAGTGGATTCTTGATCTTGTCCACATTGCTGGAAAAGGTTGAAAATGAAGCCCTCTCTTTCTCTGTTATGAAGAGAAGGACGCTTCTTAAACTGTTGAGATCAGTGAATTGATCCTTATGCAGATGTTCGGTGGCATGCAGGTAGGGGGTCTGATCAAGCTGGACTCTCTTTTCAGTTGCACCCGGGCTCTTCAGGGACCCCAAGTCCTTCAGTATGGATTTGTTCGCCCTTCTGAAAAGATCCAGGAACCTTCTAATATTGTCCATATTGGCTGTATTCATCATGCTGTCGTATTCTTCAACCAGTTTTTCCTCTGCCTTGATGAGAAAATCCAAAGCACCCGAATCAAAATTTTCCGGCATTTAGATATGTTTATCCAAAGTCCGAATATTAAATTATTCTATTTCTTCGTCTGCCGTTTAGAAAAGCTCATTTTTG
>JAJYEP010000006.1:15708-38179 GCA_021785735.1 Thermoplasmata archaeon
CATTTTTGTAAATTATTCCTCACAAGTTTGAATCATTCATCGTTCAGATTTTTTATCTTTGGGCGTGCCTGGATTCTTTTTTACGCCAATCAAAACCATCCTTCTCTTCAGGAACTTTTCACCGTCATAATCTATTGATTTCCTGAATTCCTCGCTGGACTTCGTCAGAAATTCCCTGCATTTCTTTCCATTTTCTGATGATTCTTCAACAGGATAGAGCCATTTCGTGAAAGTTGTAGAATCTTCAATTATTTCAATTTCCCTTATTTCCAGTCCGTTTGATTCTGCCATTCCCTGCCAATCTTTCATTCCCGATGCAAAGAAATGAGAATGGTCTCTGATCCGTTCGAGTTCATTATATTGATCTTCAAACCCTTCCGGTGGCACCATATCAACGAGTCCAAATTTCCCGCCCGTTTTCAGTATTCTTGAAACATTCTCCAAAAATTTCATTTTATCTGGAAAATGGTGAGCCGCTCTCCTGCAAGTCACAATATCGAAAGTATTGTCCTCGAATGGCACGTTTTCAACATTTCCCAGAACAAATTCCATATTGAGAAGTTTTTCATTTTTAGCGTAAGATCTTGCCTTTTCCAGCATCTCAGGGGTGCCATCGAGGCAGACCACTTTCCGGGCAGATCTTGCAACTTCAACAGCTGTATTTCCCGTACCACACGCAAGATCGATAACCACATCCTCGGGCATAATCTCAAGTTTCTTTACGAGCAGGAAGAGATCGTTTCCATATTTGTGAGATTCACTTTTTGAATATTGATCTGCATTTGAACCAAAAAATTCCCTGTAAGACATCAAGTCGCTTATACATAATTCAATAAAATAACCTTTGTGCGGGAAGCTGGTATCTTTCAAAGCTTTGCTAAAAGACTTAATTAATTACCTAAAAATATTCCGCTATGGATTTGGATATCCCAGCAATGGAAAAAAAATGGTTGGAATACTGGGAAAAAAATATGATCTATGAATTTAAAAGCAATCGAGCAAAGAAGATTTTTTCCATTGATACACCACCGCCTACAGTTAGTGGTTCAATGCATCTTGGTCACGCGTTTTCATATCCGCACCAGGATTTCATTGCCAGATACAAGAGAATGTCAGGTTTTTCCGTGTTTTATCCATGGGGATTCGATGATAACGGGCTCCCGACTGAACGTTACACTGAGAAGTTGCATGCAGTAAAGGGAGGCAATATGCCCAGGCAAAGGTTCCAGGAACTCTGCAGCGAAACAAGCATTGGCCTTGAAGGCCTCATGCTGAGATCCTGGTCTTCATTGGGTCTTAGTGCAGATTTTATTCATGGTTACAGAACAATTTCCCCGGAAGTTATGAAAATATCGCAGAAATTTTTCATTGATCTGGTGAAAAAGGATAGGGCCTACAGGAGTGAAGGCACTTCACTTTTTTGCCCTGTCTGCAGGACGACGATCTCCCAGATAGACCTTGAAGACATGGAACAGAATGCTTCCTTCTTTTTCCTAGCGTTTAGGGGAAATGACACGAATGTAACCATAGCTACAACGAGACCCGAAATGCTCGCAGCTTGCGTAGCAGTCTGCGCGAACCCCAATGACAACCGGTATTCTGGACTGAAGGGAACTTATCTGAAGGTACCATTATACAACCATTCCGTGCCTGTGATATTTGACGAATCGGTCAATCCGGAAAAGGGTACCGGGATAGAGATGGTCTGCACCTTTGGGGATCAAAACGATGTGGAACTATGGAGGAAATACAACCTACCACTAAGACAGATCCTGGACATGAACGGAAAGCTCAATGATCTTGCCGGCCCTCTGAAGGGCAAAACCCCGCAGGAGGCAAGAGTGGAAGTGCATAAGCTTCTTGACAGGAGTGGAGATTTGCTTGAAACAAAGAAGATAAAGCATGTGGTCAATGTGCATGAAAGGTGCGGTACTCCGGTTGAAATCATAACTGGAAAACAGTGGTTTGTCAGGTGCCTCGACCTGAAGCGCGACCTAATTTCCGTCGGAAATGATATAAAATGGTACCCCAGCCATATGAAAATCAGGTACGAGAACTGGGTAAACGGGCTGAAATGGGACTGGTGCATTTCCAGACAGAGATACTATGGAGTTCCTTTTCCAGTCTGGTACTGTCAGGATTGCGGTTCCATGATCCTCCCTGAAGAGGATGAATTACCGGTGGATCCGAGGGTTTCCAATAACAGAATGTGTGACAAATGTGGTTCCAAAAATACCGTTGGTGAAATGGACGTCATGGACACTTGGGCCACATCATCTCTTTCCCCGGTGATTGCAATGGAAAGATATGGCCTGAATGCAGACATTTTACCTATGAGCGCGAGATTCCAGGCGCATGATATAATCTCAACATGGGCGTTTACAAGTATATTGAGATCATTGATTCATTTTGAAAGAAAACCATGGGATGTCACGATCATAAGCGGCAACGTGCAGGATCCGACGGGCTCGAAACTGAGCAAGAGTAAGGGAAATGCTCTGTCTCCAGATGAATATATCAACAAGTATGGTGCAGACGCTGTGAGATTCTGGGCTGCCAGTGTCTCCATGGGTGAAGATATCAAATTCTCTGAACAGGAACTCGTGAGAGGAAGAAGAACTGTGATAAAACTTTACAACTCTTACAATCTCCTAAGACTACTTGCTGATGGAGTTACCATCAACCCGGTTTCTGAGATCAGAAACGAGATCAACTCATGGATACTTTCCTCTCTCAATGAGGTTGTGGAATCCGCCACAGCATACATGGAGACATATGATCCGCCGAAGGCCAGGAATCTTGTGGAAAACTTCTTCTGGAATGTCTTCTGCGACAATTACCTTGAGATCATCAAGTCCCAGTTGCGGATAGACAGAAACGCGGGCAAACTAGATTCCGTAAACGAGACACTTTACGTTGCCAATTACGTTATGTTGACGATATTCAAACTTTATGCCCCATTTATGCCCTTCATAACCGAGGAACTTTACGATAAGATGGATATCAAAAACAAAAAAAAGAGCATTCATCTTGAGCAATGGCCTGTGAAATCAGATTTTCATGCGGTTTCCAACCACGATGACGTAAAAGATCTTCTCACGGCCATTTCCGTCATAAGAGGACTGAAAAGTTCACTGAAGGTATCTCTTGGATCGCCTCTGGATTCACTGACGCTTGGCTGTAATCAAGAAAAGATGAAAAAATTCCTCGATCTGATCAGGGATATGATGAAAATAACAAAACTCGATCTGGTTGATTCTGGTGAAGTCAGAGTCATCTGAGTGTATATGTATGAAAAGAATTAATAAGGATACTCAAATAATAAGTGAGAAATGGTGACTCTTAATCCTAAATGGACTCTTCGAATTGGTGCCGCACTCATTGTGGCCTCTGTTGTACTGCTTGGCATTTCGGGATATGGCATATTCTCCAACAATCACCTAAACATTCCCGTAACTGTTGCCGGGGGTCATTCCTACGTCATGAATTCTAGCAATTCTGTTGCTTCAGGCGACGATCTAAACTATGCTGTTTCCACCAATTCGGGCAATGTATCCGTTCTCCTTCAGGAACCAAGCGGATTTGTTTTCTCAAAAAATTTCGTTACTGCGTCTTCGCCTCTTAATGAAGTGATAGTGGCAAACCAGAGTGGGATCTGGTCTCTTACAATTTACAACAACGGCACTAAAACAGCTAACCTGACAGTCTCGCTTGGACATCTTCCAGTACTGGATGAGGCGCTGCTTTACCTCGGATTTGCCCTGCTCCCATCCGGCGTTGTGCTTGTTTTACTCGTCTCAATGATAAGAAGAAAGGAAAGAAAGATGGAAAACAGAGGAAGGATTCCCTGAACCTTTAGTTTTCCATTGATCGTTGCTGTGTACCTGGACCTAGTTATTGTACGGCTGGAATGGACGTATTAAACATTTGATGAGAAACGAATAGCTGTCTTTGTCTCAATTGAAAAATTTTTAAGGAGAAGTTCCATTGGGTTATTCCAGTTGTATTTCCGATGAACAAGAAAGTACTGCTAATGGGTGTCGTTTCGCTGACGTTGATGTTTATATTGGGTGGCACAGGCACAAGCTTTGCTTCCACCCCTGTGCTTAGTCCACCTTCAGGAACTCTTCCGTCTGTGAATTACTGGGTCTCGTCAACAGTACATTATTCTGTTACCAATTCGGAATGGAACAGTCTTTTCAAGGACGTGTATGATAATTCATCGTATGTCTCATACAACTGGTCTTCCAACCTTACCCAGTATCTCATCATATTTGATCTTAGTTATCAGGGGCTGAATCCTTACGGACTGCAGTTCATACTTGCCCTTTCAACAATCGGATTCCCCAGCATAGGCAACATGTCGAAAGCATTCAATATGACTAAGAACAAGCAGTCTCAGATAAGCGGATATAACAATATCCAGGCTCTTAACGCTGGTGCCTATCCGGGGTATTCATGGTCTGTACCAATTGTCAAAAATACCAATAAGATCTACGAAGAGTATGGGACCCTAATAGCCATTGTTGCATCAATATTCATACTGTATTTCATCTTCAATAGGAAGAAGTAGGAACATTTTAATCTCAAATCGCAATGGAACATTTCCATCTGGTAAAATCTATGACATCGAACAGAGTGGTGGTGGGCGTCACTGGGGGATCTGGTTCTATCCTTGCTGTCAGATTTCTGGAAAACCTGACTGAGGTCGAGAAGCATCTTGTGATCAGTGAGCATGCCGAGATTGTTCTCAGGGAAGAAGCTGGAGTTGATAAGGAATACCTGAACAAGCTGGCTGATTATGTTTATGATGATAGCGACATTGCAGCAAGAATCAGTTCCGGTAGCTTCATTTTCAGCAGTTTTGTCATAATTCCCTGCTCCATCTCAACCCTTGGGAAGATAAACAGCGGGATATCAGATACGCTCATAACCAGGGTTGCGTCTGTAGCACTGAAGGAACACCGCCGGATGATACTTGTTCCTAGAGAGACCCCCTTGAGCACTGTTGCTCTCAGGAATATGGCAGAACTGTCTGCCATGGGCGTTATCATAGCCCCTGCCATGCCTGGTTATTATACGCATCCAAAAACCGCTGATGACATGATAAATTTTATTGTATCAAGAATACTTGATCTAGTGGGGGTAGAAAACAATCTCATCAGAAGATGGAGAGAATAAATTCAAAGCAGACAACATGCTGGGAAAACTTTGCAAATGGCTTCGAATTTTTGGTTTTGATGTTGAATACACACCCCCGGATATGACAGATAATGACATTCTGGAAAGATGCAGGAAGAATGATCTGTGGCTTGTTACAAGGGATAAGGGTTTCAGGGGAAGATATGGTAAACTGGTTATGATATCCGCTCTGGACATTGATTCGCAGCTGAAGGAATTTCTCTCACGATTTCCGCCTGATCCAAACAAATTCTTTACTCGGTGCCCTGTCTGTAACGCTGTTCTCATTCCAAGGGATTCAAGTGAGCTTGCTGGACTGATTCCCGAAAAAATTATGGAAATGCATAAGGAAGTGGATTGGTGTGAAAACTGCAAAAAGGCTTTCTGGAAAGGTACACATTATGATAACATGCTTGCCTACATCAATACAATAATTGCAGAGGTTCAGAATGCGCATTCTTGAGGAGGAGAAGACCACTGGCGCCCTGAAGATCCAGATTGAGAACGAAGACGATCTATGGTACCTGAAGAACATCGTCAGGCCCGGAGATTTAATCAGGGCAACAGTCCTTAGAAGGGTTGAGAAGCAGGCTGACATGATCCGATCCAAGGAAACGACAAGGAAACCGGTGTTTTTGACCATAAAGACTGAAACCCTTGATTTCAGGGCGTTCTCCTCGTCCCTTAAACTGCTTGGCACGGTTGTTTCCACAGGTGAAGGCATATCTGGAGACCATCAGTCCGTGTCGGTTTCTGCCGGAGACATCATAGAAATTATAAAGGAAAACTGGAACGATGGCGAGAAGCACATGTTCAGGGAATCCCTGGAAAATAAATTCTCAACAAAGGCTATATTCGTCACGATTGATGACGAATCCGCATCTGTGTTTGATCTGAGAAGTTATGGCATACAAAACATAGGAAATGTTGATTCTGGAAAATCAGGAAAGAGTTATGACAGCAATTATTCTGAAGATGACTACTTCAGGAGAATATCTGAAGAAATTCTTCTGCCAATCAGGGATGTGAGTTTTCTTGTGATCCTTGGTCCTGGCTTCACAAGGGATCATTTCATGAAATACATCTCCGACAGGGGCTTGTTCAAGAACATGCAGGTCCTTTCCTTTCCGTCGCACCGGAATGATGAGGGGGCAGTCTATGAGTTTCTTGAGAATCAGGAATCTCTCAAAATACTGAAATCTGCCAGGATAAGGAGGGAGAAGGAGATCATGGATAGATTCCTAAAGAACCTGAACACGAACAATCTCGCGACTTATGGCATGGAAGACACCATGAAATCAGTTCTGAACGGTGAGGCTGAAATTATCATGATGACAGAACAGGTGTTCAGGAGTGATAAGGGACAGGAGTGTCTTGAAAAATCCAAGAACAGTGGATCGCAGATGCATATATTCAGCGATATCGATGAACCGGGGATCATGCTCCAGAAGTTTGGGGGGATAGCTGCGATTCTCAGGTTCAGGAGTGTGTCCTGATAGCGTCATCCCTGCCCATGATCAGGAATCTACAGGCTCTACTGCCCTCCACGATCTTATGCGTCGATTCCACCTCTGCATTCAAAACCTTTGAAAATAGATTTTTCTCTGCCTGACATGCTTCAATATATTTTCCTGAAACTGCAATTATGGGGCAATTGAATTCCAAGAATTCGAAATATTGGCCGCCCTTTTGGGACCATTGAGGCATGTAACCTTCGGACTCCCTCAGAAATGATAGTTTATCAATCCTGCTCTCCAGACTGCTGGACTCTACATCGTTTACATATGGTTCCACGAGTTTCTGTGCCCTGATTGCAAGTATATTTCTCACATGATCTCTTCCGAAATGCTCTTCGACATAGTGGAGAGTTTCCGCGACAATATCTGCATAGTTCCTTGGAAATATGTTGTTTCCCGTGTTTGTTATGGAGTAATATATCTGTGGCCGTCCCCTTCCAGACTTTATCGTCGTCCTCTCAACTAACTTGCTCTTCTCCAGCGGTTTCAGCCTTTTAAGGACCGCCACTTTTGAGACCTTTAAAACAGAGCTCAGGGAAGAGAGAGAAAGCCGATCATTCTTCCTCAGTGCCGACAGAATTTCTTTACTTTTTGCGGTTATATTTTTCTGTTCTCCTTCTTCCATTTAGAGATGATTTCACCTTAATATATTAACAGTATCGTTAATCAAAACTGATGATACCGGATTATTCGCAGAGTGGTATAATTACTCGTGTCGCGGGCAAAGATAAATATAAAGTGAACTCCTACGGCATTGAATTTGCTCCGATGGTGTAGTCCGGCCAAGCATACCGGCCTTTCAAGCCGGCGACCCGGGTCCAAATCCCGGTCGGAGCATTTAACTCTATTGCAGTTTTACTTTCCATCTATCTCCAAAGGGAGTATGGATTCTAGATATCGAGTGATCTATACAGGAAAATGTACCCGGCTAGAGAGAGAGCATTTATCAACAGAAGGAGTGCAGCAAGGCCTGAGCTGAAACTCAAAGATAGATTGTAGTAAATCACTACAGCCACCATTGATTCTGCAAGAAGTGTCGAACTGAACGCAATGATTCCGCCAAAGGCTCTTGATCTGAGGTTTCTGTAACTACGAAGGTAAGATGCGAGCAGGACAGCAAAAACGATCACCGAAATAGAGAGCAGAATTATGTTCGCCAACCACAATGGGCCCATGTTATTCTTCCCTCCCTGTCATTCCTGCCTTCTCTAAAATTTCTTCAAATATATGAAAGTTTTTGGTCAGTAGAGGTGAGGCAAAATAAACCCTTCCATATCCTTCTCCCTGTACGCTCAGGAGGTTGTTTGTAAGCAGAATTTTGATGTGATGCTCTATTGTCCTGTAATTTACCTTTGTATCCGAACTTAACTGGTTAGCATTCTTGGGGTTATCCAGGATTGATTTCATTATCTTTAACCTCATGTTTCCTCCTCTCGTCGAAATGAAGGTCCACCAGAGCAGACGCTTTAATGAGCTTTGAAAATCTTCAACAGCCAATTTATCAGTTGAGTGAATAAAATAAGATAAATGTATCCTCTTTCGAGGATTACACTTTATTCAGCGCATTGGTGCCTGTTATCTGAAATACCTCCTTGAATATCTGGAACACTGGCATGCCACTGGCCGTTTCAAATCCTGTGTTATAATACAGGATATCATAACTTACGTTAATGTACTTGAACTGGGACAGGTTTGCTGAATTCTGCACCACGAACTGAACAGTTGCGCTCACATTCGCAACACTCCCCTTAAGTGTTACACTGGGTGGAGCCTCCGCATAAAACCAGACTGCGGACCAAGCAGTGAAAAATTTGTTCCAGGTGGCGTTAATCTGGGCAATACCGGAATATGTCCCATTCAGGGGGCCGCCGATCCATTTTAGAGTGGCATTTGAATCGTACTGCTTCATGACGGAAGTGTTGTTTTCTATCGCAATGTTGTTCCAGTGGGTGAATGCAAGATTTTCAACGTAATTCTGAAGCACAAACGGCTGCGCTGCTGAGACGTATCCGGATCCGACTATGTGCCATGTCTCGTAATTTATCAGCCATTTACCGCTGTTCTCCTCATAGTTGAGCGTGTAGCTTATATTGAGGTATTGCACCTGATTTGTGTTGGCTATGGGTGTCAGTACGAACTGATTTAACGAAGTCACGGTTGCAACGTTGCCGTTTACTGAAACCGCGGGAGGTGATTCCGTATAATACCACACCGCAGACCATAGGCCAAAAAATTTGTTCCATGTGGAAGTGATGTTGGTGACTCCGCTATATGTTCCGGAAAGCGGTCCGCCGATCCAGTGAAGGGTCGCGTTGTTCATATACTGTGGGCTGATAAGACTCAAGTTTTCTATTGCTATATAATCCCAGTGCGAATAAGCACTGTTCAGAACCACCGAAGCCTGCTGACTTGAATAACTCGACTGCAGGTTAGTATAGCTGTTTTCGCTCCTGCCTGCTGCGGAATATTCGTAAAAAAAGAGCCCTGCCATGACTATGGTCAGCGCTACGAACACGGCCGCAACAACCTTGGTTGATTTACTATCCATAATATTTCATGCTTTTATCGATAAAGTCATTTTTTCAAGAATATTTGCGACTTATATGCAAATCTCTTGCAGGTTTCTCCCCAAATTCATATCGATGGAATTTCAAGTAAACCCTTGGAGCCTCTCTAACAAAAGGCTCGAAAATAACGCTTTCCCACGCATATAAAAGATGGGATCTTTCGACTCGCACTTTGTGTTATTTTAAACTATTCTTCACGACATCCACTCTAAAATGCTTGGGCAGGATTAGTACCATCCAGCGGTGCGTGATTGGGCTGTGTCATATTTCATTGTAAAATAAGTATCGCGAAAATGATTTGATCTTTTACTCAGTCCGAACTAATCAGGTTTGCCATATATCTATTTCAGAACAATACAAACCTTGAGGATGATCTCATGACGGAGAAAATATCGTTGATATTGTTTTCGGGAAGTATGGATAAACTCATGGCTGGCTCAATCATAGCTTCTGGCGCCGTGGCCAATGGAATGGATGTTGATATATTCACGACATTCTGGTCGCTCATGCAGTTCAAGAAGAGCGGCGCTCCAAAACCAACACTGAGTGCAGAGGCTGGAAATATGGCCGATATGGTTATGAAAACCATGAAAGAAAAGAAAGTGCCTTCCTGGCTAGACACGCTGAAACAGATAAGTGAAATTGGAAATGTGAATGTTTATGGTTGTGCAATGTTTGCTGATCTTATGGGAATCAAGAAAGAAGATCTTGATCCTATCGTGAAGGATGTCATAGGAGTTTCACAATTTGTCGACATGGCAAAAGACTCAAAGATGACACTGTTTCTGTGAGTATAAAAAAGAGGTGAAAAAAATGGCTGAAATAAAACCGACTAAGGTGATAGATGCAAGGGGCAGCTTTTGCCCGGGTCCATTGATGGAGATGATAAAGGCTTACAAGCAGGGGAAAATTGGAGACGTAATATCAGTTTACTCCTCCGATTCCGGCACCAAGAAGGATGCTCCTGAATGGATTAAGAAATCTGGAAATGAATTGATCGGAGTATTCGACAGGAACGGCTACTTCGAGATAATGATGAGAAAAACCAAGTAGGTATTGCGATGTCTGATCAGAAATCAGTACTAATATTGGGAGATGGTGCTGCCGGCACCATCATGGCCAATAAAATCAGGTTCCATTCCAACCCCTCGGAGATCGACGTAAAAGTCATAGGCAACTCCAGGAGACATTACTTCAAACCGGACGGAGTTCAGATACCTCTGGGATTCAAGGATTACAGAAGGAGCGTTAAACCGACCGAATCCCTGTTCAACTATGGTGTGAATTTCATAAGGGGAGAAGTTTCAAAGATAGATGTGGATAACACCTCGGTCAGCACTGCTGACGGAAAGAAGTTCTCCTATGACTATCTGATCATAGCAACCGGCAACAGATTCACCCCGGAAGATATACCTGGATACGACAAGGGCGCAAAACATTTCTACGATCTTGATGCCTCGCTTGATCTTAAAAAAACACTCAGCACTTTTAAGGGCGGTAAGATCATAGTTGGACAGGCAAGCGTTCCGATTCAGTGTCCTCCTGCACCTTATGAATTCAGTCTACAGCTTGAAAAATACCTGAGGCTGAAGGGGCTGAGGGAAAAGACTGAAATCCACTATATATACCCCCTCAACAGGGTCTTCACTATACCAAATGTTTCAACATACATTGAAAAACTTTTCGAGGAAAGGGGCATAATTGTTCACAAGATGTTCAATGTCGACACTGTGGACGCGGAGAACAAGAAACTGAATTCCATTGAGGGTGAAACGCTGGATTATGATCTTCTCGTGCTTGTTCCGCCGCACAGGGGACAGAAGGTTATCACGGATTCCGGGCTTGCAGACGAGAGTGGCTATATCGATGTTGACAGAAACCATCTGAACTACAAGGATTTCGACAACGTCTTCGTCGTGGGAGATGCTACAAACCTGCCTGTCTCAAAGGCCGGTGCCACGGCCCACTTCGAGTCGGAATATCTTGCAAACAGAATAGTGAATGAAACCAATGGAAACGCTTACTATGAATCCTATGATGGTGACGTGGCATGCACCACAGTTACAGGCGGGAATGAAGCAATCACACTGTACTTCAGTTATACCAAGCCTCCCAGAGCACAGTTCCAGAGCAAGACGGATTACTTCTTCAAGTGGACCTCTGCAGACACTTACTTTTCTGCGATGGTCAGGGGAATAATGTGAGGTGATTTCATGAGCGCAAAATCAAAGGATTCGGCTAAGAACACAAAGGATAAGCCTGAACAGGAAGACAAGCTTGAGATACTGCTTGACCAGTTGGTGGACAACAGCGACACTTTACTCTCGTTCATGCCCGTACTGGTGAAATTGAAGGAAGCGGGTATCACAGATCTGATTGCAAACATCTCCAAGGACTACATGCCAACAGACATTGAATTCTTTGGCAAAATGTTCTCTTCAAGAGAATTTACCTATGCGGGGATGAAGACTGCAAATGTCCTGTTAAGCCTGATGTATGCAATGGCTGACGAGAAGGTCTCTGATACAGTCAAAAACCTGATGTTCAACTCAAGGGGGATCATGGATGCTGCTTCTTCAGCAGCAAGCGATAATTCCAGGCTAGGGACGCTTGAACTTTACCACATGCTGAAAGACCCTGAAATTGCCTCCGGTATCAGGGCTGTGATGAGCCTGATGAAAGCAATCGGATCAGTACTCAGGAAGAGCGAAGAGTAACACTCTTTATTTTCCCATTTTTCTGTCAAAAAAATATACAAATTTTTAAACTACACCTGAATTCAGTGCAGATACCATGGAATTTAAGGCTAGACTGGTAACCTGGGATGAGATTTTCAAATGGTGCGTCAACATAAGGGACGCCGTAATAACAGATTATGAACCGGATTATATTATCGGGTTATCCCGCGGCGGTCTTGTACCCGCAAGGTTACTGTCTGATATGCTATGGATTAAGGATCTCTACGCGGTCAAGACAGAACACTGGGGACTTACTGCCACCAGGGATGGTGCACCGACAATAAAAAAATCCAACGAAATAAACGTCAACGGGAGAAACGTGATCATTGTCGATGATATCACGGATACAGGAGCAAGCATGAAGCTGGCACACGACTATGTAGAATCGCTTGGTCCAAAAGCGCTCAGAACTGCAACTATGCTGCATATCACTCACAGCCAGTTTAAACCGGATTATTTTTCTGAAAAAGTTGATGACACTAACTGGACATGGTTCATATTCCCATGGAATGTTTATGAGGATATCCTTAACCTTGTCTCCAGAGTGCTCACTTCGCCCATGAGTACTGAATCAATCAGTAATGCACTCAAGGATTCTTTCGATCTCAATATGGACCACGGCCGACTGAAGGATCTCTTGAATTATTTTGCAAAGAGAAAGAGAGTTATGCTAAGCTCACAGCTATGGCATCTGCCTAATCCGGTAAAATGACCGTACCATAATCCCCGGTCAATGCATCATAGCACCTTTCGAGCGAGGTGATATTCACCACTTTCCCCCCATTCCTGAGGAACTGTATTGCGGATTTTACTTTTGGACCCATGCTTCCCTCCGGGAACGTGCCGTTTCTGTAAAGTTGCTCTATTTCTGCCAGGGTGATTTTTCCAATACTCTTCTCGTTGGGTTTCCCATAGTTTATGAAAACGTTGTCCACATCTGTAAGGATCATAAGTCTTTCAAATCCGAGGGAGGATGCCAGTACAGATGATGCCAGATCCTTGTCTATAACAGCTTCGATTCCCACTATTCCGCTGGAGTTTCTTATGACCGGGGTTCCTCCTCCGCCAACGCATATCGGAACATAACCTGTAGAAAGAAGACTCAAAATTGCATCCTTTTCGACTATGCTCCGGGGCATTGGCGAGGGTACTACTCTGCGCCAGCCTTTCTGTCCCTGCTGCTTCATGGGCCATCCCTTTTCCTTCATTATTGCCATTGCTTCGTCTCTGGAATAGAACGGCCCCACAAACTTTGACGGATTTTCGAACGCCTCGTCCTTTTCGTCCACAAGGGTCCTGGTCAGTACATAAACCGGAGACTTCCCGTCGCCGGAAAGCCGCTTCCTGACACTCTCATAAGATGTCAGCAGTATCTGCGCTATGAGTCCCTGCGACATCGATCCGCATACATCAATGGGCATCGGTGGGGTGACTGATTTTGCCATGTCGTTTTGTATCATTATGTCTCCAACCTGCGGCCCGTTTCCATGAGTGATCACAACATCGTTGTCCTTTATGATGTCGTAGAGTTTTTCAAAAGCCTCTGAAGCTCTTTTTACCTGCGATTCGTATGTTCTGTCATCTCCATTTCTGAGGAGCGCATTTCCACCTAGAGCAATTAGGATCTTATCCATGCAAACACCGTGAAAAGTACGAAATAATGAAAGAGTATATAAGGAATCACGCAAAATTATGAACAATTGACGCTCTGATTGTTCACCAAACGATTACGCAAGATCTTATCTTGGAAACAATGTTCAAAAACTTTTCAGAAGTTTGATATCCACGTTATCATGAGCCTTGTGGTTGAGCATGTCTATGATTTCTCCCTTGATTCCAGCGGGGACCTCAAGGACCCCCATCCAGGAGCCGTCCTTGCCCCATTCTTCTTTGATTATATAACCTCCACGTACGAGGTCACCGTACACCTTTCCGTATGCGTCTCCAGTCAGCTTAACCGCAATCTTTGCCTTTTCAAATCTTATGGGGATAAGCGGTTTAATGGCCTTGAGAACCATCTGGAGTTGCTCGTCGGCTGATTTGAACGGATCTATGTGCACCTTTGCCTCCTCCATCGCCTGGATTATTCTGGCGGGTGGATTTGGAGAATTAGTCTGCGGATTCATTGATTCCCGGGATATCTTGTCTACAATCTGCTTTTTCCTCTTCTCCAGCATTTCCCTTCTTTGCTCTGTGGTGAGCTGGATTTGCCCCTTTTTCACTATCTCGGTGGCAATTTCCGCTATATCTGTTGTCTTGAAAACCTCTTTTAAAACGTCCTCTCCGGCCTTATCCCCTTTTCTGGCGTCCTTGAAAACCTCGTCAATGGCTAGGTCCTTGTCAATATTAATCTCACCAGACTTAATTCTGTCGGTGGAATCCGGATCCACCAGGATTTCAAATTTGTGACCGTGGGATTCAAGTCTCGCGACAATGGAATCTTCCACCTTGACCATAGACTAACATAGGATTCAACGATAAAATTCTTTACATTTCATAATATTGGAAACTAGGATTGGTTATTGATCGCTGATCGGTAGCGTGGAATCATATCAAGATCTGCCTTATTTTTGGCGGAGGAGAGATTGGAAAGTCCTCTATGCGTCGCAACCCACATCAGCGGAAGCATAAAGATCCAGGCAAGAAGTGAAAATTCGATCTGACCGAACAGCCCGAAAAATGACCAGATTGAAAGGCCGAGTACTTCAGATTCATACAGCACTATGACCGGTATGAAGCCGAAGAGGACAGTTATGTATTCGTTAAGAGAAGCCCGTCCTTCATATCCCGACCTTGCATATGCATACCCAAACATTGTTCCTGAAATGAAATTTGATAAGCTCATCAGGCCATAGTAAGATGGATAATAGAATGCATAAGCCGTAATCTTCGGCACGAACCAGACCAGAGAAAGTATGCTTGCTGCAATTATGAATATTAAGGTAATAACCAGATTGCCCTTTGCAATCTTGAACACCCTGTTGATCAGAAAAACAAGGGAATAACCGGATAGGGTCATCAGCATTCCGGACGGGAAGAAAAAGAGGGGGCTCAGCTGCCATGAGAGATAGACTCCAACCAGAACCACGAATGGGACAACTATGAGGGTAAGCACAGAAAGAGTCAGATAAAGTCTTGAGGATCTCTTCTGTGTAATCTTGAATTTGAAGGGGAAACTTTTTCCTTTTTTATAGAACCTTGTGACAAGGATATATGTTCCAAGCAGCAGTGCGAAGCTGAGGAACACTATGGGGAGAAGCACTGTATCTATAATCAGGACAGCCATGGTGGGAAGAAGTGCTATTGCACTTTCGCACTGGCAGCTGAGAGCGCCAACTATACCGTAGGCGGTTGCACTTATCCCGGAGCCGACAGCGTTCTTCTCCACAACATAGGATATAATTTCGTAATAGTTTTCAGAAACAAGGGCGGCGATGGAAAAGAAGAGAAAATACTCTATCGGGCTGATGATTATGTCCACTCTGCTTGAAATTATCATTACTCCGGCGTATTCCATCACCGGTAAGCTTGTTCCCAGCCCAATCATCACATCCTTCAGGGATTCAAATGTTATGGGGAATCCTGGTGGCTGTGTCACTACTGTAAATAAATTGCCAAGTATTGCCATGAGAATGAGGACCGCAAGAAAAATTGAGATCCTTGTCAACCTTTTTCTCATACCTGAATAATACACCAGGTTGTCTGCAACAGATATAACCAAGGCAATTATTGCGAAAAATATCAGCTGAGAATTAATTGAAATCATTGACAGTACGGTGGAATTGATAATGATGAAACCGGAGATATAGAAACCAATGGTCTTGAATCTCGATGAGATAGGTATGTACAATATCACGATTAAGAAAAACGTGATGATCATGCCATACAATAAGGAGAAACTATCCGTATATGCGGTGACCGCTCTGGATGAGAGGCCCATTGCAAACCAGATCAGAATGAAAAAAATAATAGAGATTGTAAACAGGACATGGTATCTGAATCTCAACTCTCTGTTTCCCTTCTCATTTGTCCGAGAGGTTTCACTCCCCATATACCGAAGCCCTGTATATCCTTATAAATGCACCTATTATGAGCAGTATCAGACCCAGACCTATGCCATATAGCGCGTTATTTGATGGTGAGGTTGGAGGTATTATGGTTATCTCAAACAGTACTATGATGGACGCCATGATGAACCCTGATGCTGCGAAAGTGTACCCGTTTTTGCTCATGTGTTTCTCCTCTATGGATTCGTCCCTGAGATGGACTCCCTTGATCATGGCGTAAGCTACTGCTAGTGATATGGCAGTGACCATCAGCAGCAGTATCATTGGGATCAGGTATAATGCAACTGGATGTGATACTGAGGCAATTATCAGCATCCCGCTGCCAAATGCCGCAAATGCCAGTATTGTCAGAGTGAAAAACAATCTTCCAATGTTTGGCATTGTTATCTTGTTCTCTCTTACCAGTTTCGCAACGAACAATGAAAGTCCCACTATGAATACAAACGGTAGTACAAAAAATAGCAGCACCGGACCATCAGAGATGGGCACGCCAGGTGCAAGCGCTCCCCACGCAGAAAGACCGACATAGTATACCAGACCCAGGATGCCAAAGGAGACCGGTATCGGATTATCTCGCATGAGCAGAGATCTGTTTGTGTGAACATAAGGAACAATAAGCAGGTAAATCAATGGAGCTCCTGCAAATATTACAGTTCCCCAGAATGGACCTATCCCCAGAAGCATCTTGAAATCAAGTGCCTTATATACAAAAAGCAGGAACCATGGAGGATATGCTGGAACATTCACTGCCAGTGGACTTGAAGGTGAGACTGAGGGGAAAGGCGAAAAAAGATCGGGGACGTTTGGAAGAATTGCGAGAACTGACGGAATAAGGACGAGAAAACCGAAAACAAGGAAAAGATATTGCATCATGTACATCAGGTTGTAAGGATACCATGGCTTGTATGTCCCGTCATCCTTATCTATTGCTGGTGCCTTGTAATTCGCATCTTTGTGAGATGGCATGATTGTATTATATTCAGCAATGAAGAAATGCACTGCAAACAGTATTCCCACTCCTGCTGCGAGAACTATGTGCCAGCCGAGCATTCTTGTGAAAAGGGAGATGCTTGTACCACTACCGAAGAAGATCAGCATCAGATAGGTGCCGATTACTGGAGTTGCCTGTGCAATTCCTCTCCCGACATCTGTGGCGTCTGCAGACAGCACGTCACCGCTCATGGAGTAACCAAAGAATCCGACAGCTATTGTGAGGACAAGGAGCAGAACTCCTGTTATCCACTGGGATTCCCTCGGTCTCTTGTATGCTCCAACGAAGAGATTCCTCAGTAGATGCAGATAAATCAGGACTATCATCGCATAGGCCCCGTAAAGATGGGTCGAGATGATGATTGAACCATAAGGAGTGCTGTTCAGAAATGTTTCAGTACTGACATATGCATTTGACGGCTGGTAGTACAGTAAAAGAATGAGCCCGGTGATAACTTCATAGATAAACACAATCATTATCATTGCGCCAGTCCAGTACCAAGCTCCTCCTTTCTTTCGCATGTAATCCGGTACTTTCCTGGGAACGGGCTGAGGATCGTTCATTATCTTTTCTAACAGAGGTTTTTCGCCTGGATAGTACTCTTTATTCTTTGATTTAAACATTTATTTCACCGTTAAGATATTCACGAGCTTGATACCTGCGTAGTTGACGTTGACGGCAACGCACTTCCGCCGGAGAGATCGTTTATGTGACCGTAAATAGTCGGACCAACCATACCCATGACTTTGTACGTATCGCTGCTGGAATCATACGAGAGCTGGGTGTTCGGGAGAGGGTGCTGTGTTGGCCCAGTGACTATTGAAAACCCTGTATACGGATCATATGTGCTCCCATGGCAACTGCAGTGTATCTTGCCAGGAAAAGATGACGAAGATGGCGGATAAAACTCTATCTTTGGTGGGACACACCCGAGGTGCTGACATATCGCACTTGAAGCTATGACAGAATTATATGGCCCGACTCCGGGAGCAGATACAAATGAGTTACCGTCGCCGGGATCATTCACTTTCACTGATTTGATTGCCATGTCCTTATTGTTAATGTCGCCCAGTCTTAAAAGGAAATTCGGCTCATTTTGAAGTGGATAATCGAACAGGAAAGGTGTTGGATTGTTGACCTGGATATCTGTCGTATTGATTGGTTTTCCCGATGTCGATACAATTGTAAGTGTGGGAAAGCTTGAAACCGCATTGGAAAGTGGAGGTATGATATTCTGGATAACTCCCCTGAGTGATCCTATTGCAAGCACGCCTATCCCGACAATTCCCATCGCCTTCAGGAAGGTTCGCCGACTCTTGTCGCTTTCCTCAGTTTCTTTATTATCCTGTGCCATTTATTCACCTAATGGTTCAGGATACTGATACTGTGCCCATCATCCAGCCAGCCGTGGACATTGCTGCACCCCATCCTTCAAGACCGTAGCCACAAGGAACGAAACACTGCCATGCGAAAGTGCCGGTCTGGTTCAGGTAAAACTCCGCATGAGTTATTCCGCCTCCGTTAGGATTAGATCCTGCATAGCTGGGAACGTTGAGAAGAATCTGCCCGTTTGCTATGATGGTAAAAGTGTGCGTGACCTCCCAGCCGCCTGTACTGTTGCCAGTCCAAGGAAGAGAGCTTACAGCCCAGCCCACTCCGTGATCGATTGTTATGTTATTTGAAGAATTGCCTGAAAGTGTTGCGTTCTCGTAAGCTGCACTGCCATTATAGAGATATTCGACACCCCCAACCGTACCAATGACATGCGCATAGGTGGAGTTGTTTGATGTTCCATTGGGACCAATATTTGAAGTGATTCCTGAATCGTAATCAATGATTGTCAGCGATATCAACTTGTTGGCCGGAAAAACAAGGTTTGCTGATGACCCAAGTGTTCCATTGGGCTCAAGAACAAAAAACGCAGGCTGCCTGTGATTGACTGTCGCATTCTTGAACCAGTTATTTGGTGTGATAACAAGCGTAATGGATGTGGACGGAGACTGCACAGCAGTACTTGGAACAGATGTCACAGAATGATAATATACAGCGCCTATTCCTATTCCGCCGACGACTACGATAACAGCGATTATGGTATAGAATACTTTTTCAGAACTCATAACAGAAGTCATTAGAAACTTTGATTAAAATGTTCTATATAAGCTTTGAACCTTAAAACTCAGGTATTGCATTAAGTTGCTACAAAAATTGGATATACTTTTTGACCGCCAATAACACATTTTATGGTCCTGGTAAATAAGGTTTATGTTTATCAACAAAGTTGGCGATCTTCCACAACCAACAAGACAAATATAGGCCAAATTAATAAAAAGCAAAACAAAAATTGCCAAATAAAATCTAAAATAGTACAACAGAAGAACTGCTGTGACTCCTCTTTCTGGTTGGATAGCTTTATTTAACGACTAACTTAAGAGAAATATTTGGAGGTTTCCTCTTTTGTGAACACATGGAATGCACCTGCACCCGAAATGGAGGCAATTTCGACACCCTTTAAACCGCCTTCTTCTTCAAGGGCCACCTTCAGGGCTGCTATTCCAAGCGTAATTGCATCCTTCTCCTTTATGTCATCATTGTATTCCTTTTCAAGGTAGGCTGTGACCTGATCCTTTCCAGATCCGATTGCCACTGCTTTGTACTCGTTGATCGTGCCCGCGGGATCACAGTCAAACACTCTTGGCCCGATCTGGTCGATACCGGCAAATATCATTGAGACACCATAAGGTCTCACTCCGCCATACTGTGTATACTGTTGCATCTGGTCCGCAACCTTCTTCACCAGATTCTCAATGTTTACCAGTTTACCGTAGGTCACTTTTTCCTGCTGAGCTGCAACCCTTGAGAAATCAATCAATATTCTTGCATCTGCCACGAGTCCAGAGGTGACGGACGCCACGTTGCTGTCCACCAGCTGAATCTTTTCCATCGAATTTTGTTCAACTAGCTTGCTTCTCACCTTTTTATCAGATATGAGAACAACTCCGTCCTTGAACTTTATTCCAAGGGCTGTGGAGCCTTTTTTTACAGCTTCCCTTGCATATTCAACTTGAAATAATCTTCCATCGGGCGAAAAGACCGTAATTGCTCTATCATATGCCATTTGTCCCTGTTGCATTTAAACCACTGAAATCTCCATATCAATTCATATAATAAACATTTCTTAGATGTCGTTGAAAAAAGTTCTTTTGTCCACGCCTGCACGACGGTGCAGACGTGAGAGTCGGAGAAGTAGCTGATTTATCTTATTGACCTGCGAAGTCGTGTCTTAGATTGGCTGCCCTTCGTCTCGATATAATACCCTGAAACAAGGGAAAATAGAAAACCGCGGAGTTACTCCGACTCTGAACTCTAACTCATCATAAAGGAAGTGATTGGAATCATAACGGGATCTGATACTGTGTGAAAATTGAATCATTCCTAAGATCTGACTGTTCGCAGCAGTATCCTATAGGCTATTACTGGATATCCTCTCGGCAGTATCTGTTGACACAAAATTCAATAAATAAATTCTTACACAGTCTCAATTGGATGTACATACCTATAAATGAGCAGTATTAGATGGCTAACAGTGAAGATTCAATAATACAATCGTTCCTTAATTTCATAAAGAAGCACAGAAAGTAAATCTTCCTGTGCCTACACAATCCTGAGGATGAGAAGACATCCGCCAAGGCAGAACAGCCCTTCTCGGTACAGCCATGGCCTTTCTGGCATGGATTCAAAACAAAAGAGGGGCTTCCGGGGACATCCTACTGATATCATTGGTACTCATCAACGGAAAATTCACGATGCAGGATACAATAAAACCCATAAAGAGGAAGCGTTCATGAGTAAAGTCGAACGAACTTTCTCCGTAGTAGAGGATATATGATCAATCCGGAATATGCTTTTAAACGATATCATTAAAATTAGCCCATGCTGCCGAAGAGCGACACACCATGGGCAATTACGGGGTAATTACTGTTTTCCGGCACCTTTCTTTCTCCAAATCAGCAGTGCTGCCACCACGACGACAGCCGCAGCGATCCCGCCGAGTACAATATAATACGACCCGCTGGAGGAGGTGGTCAATTTAGTAAAAGTTACATGGGTCGTATTGTCAGATCCAGAAACTACGATAGTTCCAGTCTGGTTGGCGACGCCGTACCCGTTCGCTGACACGGAATAACTGTATGTCCCGTTCTGCAATTGTATTGCATATGTAGTCCCGTTGGCAGTGTAATTTACGTGGTCAATTGTCAGGGTCCAATTGGTACCGGCCGAAAGCCCTTTCTCCACAAACGTTACTGTATAAGTCACAGCAACAAATTTAAACGATTCACTGACTGCACTGCCATTTACCGTTATGCTTCCGGAGTAGCTCGAAGGGTGATAGAGGTTGTTATCTGTATAAATTTTCACAGCATAGGTGCCGTTAGGCTCGCTGAATGTTATCTGCGATCCTGCTGAAGCCTTGACTGCTGTCCCGGAAAGGTTCACATACCAGTCACCGGAAGGGAGTCCACTCTCACTGAGCGTGATTGTATATTTTACCATGGAAAATGCAACCGGTACATCGACTGAATTTCCGGGCACAGTGAACGAGGAGACATAAGAAGGAGAGTACAGCTTATCCGAGGCCGAGATGGAGTACGTGTAAGTTCCGTTGAGGAGATACGTGGAATAGGAATCTCCGGAAATAGGACCCGAACTAGGTTCGCCTGTGACGTTCACATACCAGGTCCCCGCACCCAGGTTTTTCTCTGCAAAAGTGACTTTGTACTCATGCGCAAGACTGAACTCATAAACCTCAGGAGTGTATAGACCAAGATCCGTTAAATAGTCCATAACAAACAACGACTGCGAACTGGGATCAAAAATCATGGTTGAGGTAATACTTGGAGATGGTGTGACAGCAATAACTTGATCAGTCGCCGCGTTGATCTCTGTTATGTTACCTGAAGAAGACATTCCTGACCATAAATAGTAGTTTCCATTGTAAATGTCGTAAGCCGAAGCAGTTATGGCTCCTTTGACAGCTGGACCGCCGATAAATTGTCCTGTATTCGCATCATAAATATAGCTCATCATTGTTGTAAAACTCTGATTTCCTATCAGGAACATCCCGGGGTTGCCAAATGGAAGTATTGTTAGGGGCGCATAGTACTTTGGAGCGGCTGAGAACGTTTCTTTTCCACCACCGCTAAGGTTAAGGCTCAGTATCCCTGTCCCGTTGGTCATCATTAGATTTCCGTCGAAATAGACAGGGGGCTCGACTCTTTGGCCTATCTGAATGCTTGAAGACAGATAATTTGTAAAACTCAAGTTCCCCAAGACGTTACCGTTCTGACTTACCGTAGTAACATTGACTTTGCCGCTGGCGTTTATGGAGAGAAGGTAAAACGTATTCCCTGCA
>JAJYEP010000048.1:0-5555 GCA_021785735.1 Thermoplasmata archaeon
ATAACAAATACTTATTTATATCTTTATTTTAAAGCCACTGGTATAAATTATTCATTTCTCTCCTGTCCGGCTATGTCGGTCTCAACCCTGTAACCCTTGGACGCGAAATTCTTGGCAATGGTCCTCAGCCTTTCTGCAAGTTTATCATCGTTCTTATTTATTGAGATTGCAAAGTTTTTCTTATCTCTGTGAATAACAATGAAACCAACCGTTTTATCTTCCGGCATGATTTCGTCAGTTCTTGCATACTTTTCTATAAATTCCTGCATCTCATCCTCAATATACTCTGAATCTATTATTTCAGAGAGAGCAGTGAGTGAATCATCAAGCTTAGACATCTCAACACATATTGTTGATGGATGATAATTCCCAAGAATCATGTTATACATCACACATTCAGTCATATCAAACACCTCACAGTATCTTCAAATGCTGAAAGCAGTATAAATGTTTCCGGGCATGAGAATCTCCGGCCCTAGAATATCTGGGATATTTTTTTCTCCGAGATTTCCTCACCGATAAGATCGACGAACTCATCCAGGTTAAACTCCTTCTGCTTATCTGCCCTGTTCCTGACGGATACAGTCTTCCCGTCAACCTCGTTTTTGCCCACCACGACCACGTACGCCGGGCGTTTTGGTCTTATCGACCTCACCTTCTTGCTCAGGGTTTCTGATGAGTTGTCAACCTGCGTCCTTATCCCACGTGCCTGAAGTTTATCCCTCACAGTATACGCATAGTCTGAAAATTCCTCGGTTACAGGTACAATGTAACACTGGAGCGGCGCAAGCCAGGTGGGAAGTTTTCCCGCATAACTTTCAAGAAGTATAACCATGAATCTTTCGTAGCTGCCATATATTGCCCTGTGAAGCATAACCGGGGTCTCTTTCTTTCCTGAACTGTTGACATAGTTCAGTCCGAAATTTCCGGGCATAAAGAAATCGATCTGGATAGTTGAAAGCTGCCAGTTTCTCCCGATGGCGTCCTTCACGTGAACATCAATCTTCGGTCCATAGAATGCCGCCTCTCCGGGGAATTCCTGATAGGATATTCCATTCCTCTTCAGTGCCTCCCTCAGTGCCTCGGTTGCCTGATCCCATCTTGAGAAATCAGGATCCAGCGACTTTGAGCCGCAATTCGGGCAGACAATATCGCTGTCTGATGCGGCTTTCCTCATGTCCGTGACGGTGCCGCATTCCCTGCATACATATGATATAAGGTAATTCTGGTAATTTTCCTTGTCAATAACGCTCAGATCATAGGTTATAACTGGATTGGAAAACACGGTCTGGAAGACTTCCTTGACCATCGCAAGGACCTTCTCTATCTCTTCAACTATCTGGTCGATTCTCATGAAACCATGACCATCGTCTATGGTGAATGCCCTCGGTCTGGTCAATCCCCCGACCTCACCCGACTTCTCATACCTGTAGACGGTACCTGCTTCGAAGTACCTGACTGGAAGGTCTCTGTAGCTGTAGAGATTGCGTTCGAAAATTGTGATATGGCCCGGGCAGTTCATGGGCTTTACGCCATAACTGTCACCGTCGGGAAGGGTGAAGGTGTACATATTGGCCTTGTATTTTGCATAATGGCCTGACTGTTTCCATATCGTATCTTTATAGATATGGGGGGTCCATACCTCAACCCAGCCGTATTTCTCGTTTATTTTTCTCATAAAGGACATCAGTTCGTTCCTGATGATCTGTCCATTCGGGGTGTAGAACGGAAAACCAGGTCCTCTCTCGGAATTGAACACAAATAGATCCATTTCCTGGCCGATCTTTCTGTGATCCCTTTTAAGCGCTTCCTCTCTCATGTTTAGATAGTTTTTCAGAGATTTCTCGTCAGGAAAAGCAGTTCCGTATATTCTCACCATCTTCTCCCTGTTTTCGTCACCCAGATAGTGAGTGCTGGCGGTTGAAAGAAGCTTTAGGGCCCTGATATAGCCAGTGGACGGAACGTGAGGACCAGTACAGAAATCAGTAAACTCACCCTGTCTGTATGCTGTTGAGCTCCCCTCCTCTGCGACCTTGGATCTGATCTTGTCCAGCTTGAAAATATTGCTGCTGAAAAGTTCCTCAAGTTCTTTCCTGGGCAGCACAAGCCTCTCTATGGGCAGATCTTTCTTTACAATCTCCAGCATTCTCTTCTCAATGGCAGCCAGTTCATCCGAACTGATCGGGTCCATCTGTATATCGTAATAAAATCCGTCTTCCGTTGGAGGACCGGCATTAGGTCTGGCGCTGGGATAAAGTTCAGTCACTGCCTGTGCCAGAAGGTGAGCTGCGGAATGTCTCAGTATCTCAAGACCGTGAGGTGAGTCAATGTATACGGGCTTGAACCGGACAGGTCTATCATTGGTAACTGTTGAAAGATCGACTATTTTTCCATCCACTTCCGCAGCAACCACTCTTGGCCTCATCTTTTCTGGTACTGATTCCAGCAGGGATTTCCCCTTCGCTGCGATTATTGCATTTTCTTCTTTTACCATTATAAACTACCTCAAAGCCAGGGAACCAGATATGATCCCCAATTCTTAAGTTTATTCCTAAATTCAGGCGATCTCATAAGGTTGATGATATTTTCCACATCGGGATTGGGTGATCTGTCCGTTTTGAACTCACTCACGACATTTCTGAGTTCAGAGGTGATCGAATTCACAAAAGGAGACACTTTCTGATCAATGAAATATAGTCCCTGATTTGCGACAAGGTATTCCATGGCTACAATTCTCTCGAGATTCTCAACGACCTTCGAAAGTTTGAGGGCCGAATTCATGCCCATGCTGACGTGATCCTCCTGGTTTGCGGAGGTTGGAATGGAATCGCTGGATGCGGGATGCGCCAGCACCTTGTTAACATTGCAAAGTGCTGCAGCGGTATACTGAACAATCATAAGACCGGAATTAAGGCCTGAATTCCTTGTCAGAAATGCAGGAAGGCCGCTCAGGCTGCTGTCCGTGAGTCTGGCAATCCTCCTTTCTATCATGTTTCCCAGATCAGTAAGCGCTATGGCCAGGAAATCAGCAATAAATGCAACAGGCTCCCCATGGAAATTTCCTGTGGAAATAATCCTGTCATTGCACACAAGCGGATTGTCCGTGGTGGAATTGATCTCATCAGTAAGAACTCCGGCTGCGTAATTCAAGGTGTCCAGCACAGCTCCATAGACTTGGGGGATGCACCTGAGCGAGTATGCATCCTGAACCTTTTCCAGTGAAGATTTTTCTATGTTCCTGCTCCCCTCAAGGAGTTTCCGGATAATTGAAGCGACAGTTGATTGACCTTTCTGTTTTCTCGCTGCAACAGCAACAGGATCAAAGGCAAGAATGGTGCCCCTCAAGGCCTCCATCGATATGGACGCAGATGTTAAGGCGTTTTCCAATATGTTGTAGGATTTTCCAATCTCAACGGAAAGTATTCCTGCGATGGCGGAGGTTCCATTTATGAAAGAAACACCCTCTTTTTCCTTAAGGCGGAGGGGAGCCATACGATTCTTCGCAAGTTCTTCCGCAGACTTTGCTTTCCCAACGTCCGATATACAATAACCCTCACCCATGAGCGCAAGTGCAATGTGTGCAAGGGGGGCCAGATCGCCGCTGGCACCAACTGATCCGTATTCAGGCACGTAGGGGTAGAATCTCTTGTTGAGCGATTCAACAATCTTGTCTATTAGTTCCCTCCTCACACCAGAAAATCCTCTTATTAGGCTATTAGCTCTCACAAGCATTATTGCCCTCACAAACTCCTCACTCAGCGGATCACCGATTCCCGCAGAGTGACTTCTGATGAGATTCTCCTGGAGTGCCACAGCCTCCTTTTCATCAATCCTCACGTTGAGAAGACTTCCGAAACCGGTGTTAACACCATACACTCCTTTACCGGAGGCAAGTGCACTTTCCACAACCCGCCTGGACTTCTCTATAACAGGCAGTGCTCTGGGGGAGATTCTTACTTCCTCAAAATTCATTGCAACCCTCAATACGGACTCTAAGGCCAGTGAGTTTCCATCTATCTCGATCATCAGAGCCATGAGGGCTCTTTCATAGAATAGCTTTTAGTTTATTCTCCAGGAGATTATTTATGGAATTCACCATATTCAGGTGAATATGTTTGAATGTGAGCATGGATGTGTAAGAAAGTCTAAATAAAAAGAATGCAATACATAAAATAAGAAGATGGAAAGTATTGAACCCAATGCCAGAATAGCAGATCTTGTGGGTCTTCTGTATGTGTTGAATTTTATATTCAAAGACAAGACCGATCTGTTTGAACTGGAAAAGGAGATGGAAGTAGACCTCGACGATCTGTTACCCATAGTGTACACGGCGTCAACGCTAGGGTTTGTGAATGTTACGG
This sequence comes from Thermoplasmata archaeon, assembly GCA_021785735.1. Lineage (GTDB taxonomy): Archaea > Thermoplasmatota > Thermoplasmata > Thermoplasmatales > Thermoplasmataceae > JAKAFX01. Next base: position 4,362 of record JAJYEP010000048.1, read on the forward strand.
ACGGTGACATCTCGATAACTCAGAAAGGCAAGGAATATATCGGGGCGAGCCCCAAGAAGAGAAGGGTGATACTTGCAAACTCCCTGGACAACGTCGAACCATTCTATTCTGCCCTGAAACTCGGTAGTTTTAAGGTTGAGGATCTATCAACAAGTCTCGAGGAAAATGGCATACAGACATACAACACGCCATCGGGTAATAGAGACCTTGAGATAACACTCATAGAATGGGGGCTCTATTCCGGTCTTTTGAAAAAGACTGACGAAGGGTTTGAGGTATTGAAATTATCATCTCCATCCTGATCCTCCTTTCATAATAGGATGAAGAATGGCCAAATATCAGTCGACTGACAGGCATTTTCTGTTCAACGCGTTTGGATTAGAGGCAATGTAAACATTTTTTAGGATTATTTTGGAAGTAGGCATAGGCAGTGTTATGCTGCATAAATTCCCTCTTCTGCGACATATTTTGTCCTTGCAAGATCCATCATACGTCTGGTGAAGAGAATGGAATACACCGCTACTATTATGCCAAACAGAAACGATCCCCAGGCCGCAACATCCATGTTTCCAGTACTCGTTGCGACGTCTATGACTTTCATCAGGCCGTTTGATACAGTGAGTGTTTTATCGCCAATAATCGACGGCCAGAATTCCCCAATCATCAGACCTCCCCAGGCACTGTTTATGGTGGAAGAGACTCCGCTGATCAGATAAGGAAAGGTGGATGGCATTATGATCAATTTCATCTTCTGAAAGAATGTAAGATTGAGATTTTTCATCAACTCGCTGTACTCGGATGGCATGGCCTTGACACCCATCCAGAAGCTGTAAAAAACGTAATAGAAAGTGCTCATAAAACCAAGGAACAGCACAAACACCTCATTTGTCAACCCGCCAAAAAGGGAAAACACAAAGGGTGACGCCGCAAGGAATATAAATGGAAAATAAGTTGGAACAGGATATGCACTAATGCTTTCAATCAACGGTATTCCAGCTGCTTCGGCCTTCCTGTTAACAGCAAGATAATATCCCACAAAAATGGAAAAGACGAAGGAAACAGCGACTATGACCCCCACCCTGGCATAGTCCAAAAGCAGGTCAAATAGGAGTCTTGGAGTAATGGAAAATAGATAAATCCATTCTGAAAAGGCAACGCCGGACACTATTCTGTAAATTCCATAAACCAGGAAAG
>JAJYEP010000048.1:5655-8011 GCA_021785735.1 Thermoplasmata archaeon
ATGACCCCCACCCTGGCATAGTCCAAAAGCAGGTCAAATAGGAGTCTTGGAGTAATGGAAAATAGATAAATCCATTCTGAAAAGGCAACGCCGGACACTATTCTGTAAATTCCATAAACCAGGAAAGCCAGTAACAGTATGCCAATAATTCCTAGGATATATCCATACTTTTTTTCACTCTTCTCCTCATAATAAATGTCCTGTTGTACTCTCCTGCTCACTCTGCGGACCCTGTTATATTTTGCGAGTTTGTTGAGGGGGTTTACACTTGCAACAGCGGAACTCCTGAGAGATTCACGAATATTCAATCTCCCCCTCCTTACGATAGGCATGTCAGTGTCAATGGTAAATTTTGATACCGCATACCTGCTGAATTCTCTCATAAGCACCACAATTATAACAATCACCACCGCGAGAATAACAAGCAATGTGGCAACGTCGTTCCACTGTCCCGCCAGGACAAACTGATTCAGGTACAACCCGATCCCAAAAACCTGAAAGGTATGGGCTCCTATTACAAACACTTCACTGACTGTGATATAGAAGAATCCGTCGGCCACGCTCGGAAATATGTTTGCTGCGATTCTGGGCACCGAGAACGGGATATAGAGATATCTCAGCCTTTCGAAGAATGTGAATCTGAAATTTTCTGTCACTTCGACCATTTCTCTTGGCACAGTTTTGAATGCCTGATATTCCCCCATCCATATGTTCCAGACCACTGCAGTGAAAACTAGAAAATCCACCGCAAGTTCAACGCCAAGCGATCCCCCTATACCGACAACGAAAAGTATCAGGACAACAGGAAAGAATGCAATAACAGGCACAGATTCAAAAACCTCAATTGATGCTATGAAAATATTCTCAAACTTTTTGTTGGTGATAGTCTCATACGCAAGGAACCAACCGGATACGACCGACAAAAGTATCAGACCTAGGACCCTGACTGCCGTTGCCAGTACAGCAAGGACAAGAATCAGGACCCCTGTCAATTCCGTTTCACCTTCCCTGGGGTGAGGAGACCGTAGAGCCGGTCAAGATATCTATCAAACTCCGGATCCCTAGGATTTCTCGGTCTTGAGAGCTGAACATCAACTCTTGCAACGACGGTGGCAGGTGATCCATTGATCACGTATATTACATCCGCCAGTTCCAGTACCTCTGTGAGGTTGTGAGATACCATTATCACAGATTTAAGGGGTGTATCGGGACTGAACAGAATGTTGTAGATATCCTGTCTTAGACCCTCTGCGGTCAACTCATCAAGATGTGCGAAGGGTTCGTCCATCAAAAGCACAAGTGGATTGGCAGCCAGAGCACGGGCAACAGCCACTCTCTGGCGCATACCTCCACTCATCTCCTTGGGATAAAGATCCTCGAAACCCTGAAGTCCTACGGTTTCAAGCGCATTTTTTGCTATCTCTATAGATTCGTCCTTGCTGAGACGTTTTGGTTTTAGTGAGATCATCACGTTTTCCAAAGCGGTCATCCATGGAAACGTGACTATGGACTGGTGAACTATGACAACCTTGGGAGTGGGTCGCGCAATTTTCTTTCCCTGAAGCCTCACCTCACCTCCTGTTGATTTGAGGAAACCTCCAATGAGCCTCAGAAGCGTGGACTTTCCTACACCAGATGGTCCAACTAGGGCAACGAACTTGCCGCTTTCTGCCTGAAGGTTTATGTCGGCAAAAACCCTGAAGCCATTTTCATATGTAAATTCGAGGTCCACGACCTCAATCGTTGTTCCAAGTGACCACCCTTTCCGGCATTCTGCCATTACTTATTATATTTCTTTAAAATAACATGTCTGGCGTTCTGATGCCGCAGAATGTCGGGAACTTAAGATGAAATTAGCCTTAATCGTGAAGGATCAGATATTGCTATACGAACGGCTGATGAAGCTTGAGAGATCGGTTTCCGGGGCCATTGTCACTTTCTCCGGTGTTGTGAGACCCAAGGAGGACGGAAAGGATCTGCTGGCACTGCATTATGAAGCCCACGAGTCTATGGCACAGAAACAGATGGAGAGAATTCTTTCCGATTCGATTGATAAATATCGGCTAAATGATGCAATAGTGATACACAGAATAGGCCGCGTGAATGTAGGTGAAACGTCTGTTATTGTGATCGCCTCATCTGAACACAGGTCAGAAGCGTTTGAGGGAAACAGATACATAATTGACAGAATAAAAAGTGAAGTTCCGATATGGAAAAAGGATATTTTTAAAGACTCGGAACAGTGGAGATCTGAAAAGATGGAAAGCGGTGAGTAACCAACCGGCGCCCCCCCCAATTTTTTCCTGAATGAGAGGGTTATGAGATTGGAAACTTATCAATACGAAAGGTTGCTGGC
>JAJYEP010000049.1 GCA_021785735.1 Thermoplasmata archaeon
GACAAGACAGATCAGGCAGACGACTATAACGAAAGAGGAATTTCATTCTTCAATCTCACAAAGTACCCTGAAGCCATAAAGGAATTCACGAAAGCAATCAAGCTCGTTTCGACGGACCCTGACTATTACTATAACAGGGGACTGACATACTATTCCATGAAGATGTTGGAGCAGGCCATTAAGGATTACAAGTCTGCTGTGGAGATCAACCCGGAAAATGCAGATTATCGTAATGCCCTCGCCTCCGCCATGGAAGATCGTGGCGACCTCAAGGGAGCAATGGAACATTTCAACGAGGCCATTAAGATAGAAGGCGACGTGCCGGACTATTACTATAACCGTGGCAATCTGTTCAGGAAAACGGGCGAGAAGGAGAAAGCTCTCTTAGACTTTACAAGGGCGGTGGAACTTAACTCCGCTGATCAGATTTTCCTTTACAGACATTATGAAATGCTGATGGATATGGAACGTTATGATGAGGCTGCAAAGGATATGGATGTTGCCATTAACCTTGTGCCGGGAAGCGCTTTCTTCGTAATTTCCAAAGCAGATGCCCTTGAAAAGGCTGGCAAAATCCAGGAAGCGGTCAAACTTCTTGAGAACATACTCGAATCGGATCCGGACAATGCGGATGTCAAGGAGAGAGCCAGCAAACTGAGGGAAAAGATTCATTAGAAGAAATCTGCCATGTGATCCCCGTAGAGGATTTTCTTGGCAGTTTCGATTTTCGCGTCAAGATCAGATCGATCGTCTCCGATAAGATTCACATGCCCGACCTTTCTTCTTCTGCGTACCTGTTTACCGTACCAGTATATCCTTGATCCATCGATCTCCAGCAATTTTTCCTTCGTTTTGTAATCAAGATCCCTTCCCACAATGTTCACTATCCCGCTTGGGCAAAAAAGTCTGGGGCGCATGGGAGGCATACCGGTCACCACCCTTATGTGCTGTTCAAACTGTGAAATCGACGATCCAAGCAGGGTGTGATGACCTGAATTGTGAACTCTTGGAGCAAATTCATTTATGATGGGCTTCCCGTCCTTTATGAAAAATTCCACCGAGAGAACCCCTACGTAATCCAGAGCATCTGACAGTTTCGCAGCTATATCCCTCATTCCATAGTCGTCTAAAGGAGATGAATTGTAAAGGAGCATTCCGGAATGATTAACGTTCAGTGATGGATCGAAGAAAGTTTTCCCGCCATTTCTGTCCCTTGCCATGATTATTGAGGCCTCAAAGTCATAATCTATGTACTCCTCAATCACATAGGTATCGGTTATCATCCTCAACTGATCCCTGCGTGGGCCATCCACATATTCCTGGCCCTTGCCATCATATCCACCGCTCGACGATTTCACCACAGATTTCTCGAACATCTCAGTTTTTTTTCTTGCATCCTCCAGCGTCTTTGCAACGACGAAATCTGCTATCGGGAATCCATTATTCCTGAGAAACTCCTTTTCCCTGTAGCGCTCCTTCTTAAGATTGATCGCCAAAGAATTGGGGAAAAGCTTTCGCTCCTTCTCAGCTAGATCTATTGCCCGGTCGCTGACATGCTCGAACTCGTATGTGACAGCATCGGACGTCCTGACAAATTCATTCTCCGAGCCGGTGGTGAAAAACCTGTCAGCCAATGTGGCTGCGGGTCCAGGTTCGAGATCGAATACATTAAACTCAATGCCGAGGGGCTTTGACTCAAGTATCATCATCCACCCAAGCTGTCCGGATCCAATAATTCCAACTCTGTTCAAATTCTTGTATCCCTCACTTTACCGTTTTCTGCCTTTCTATAATCGGACAGTTTCCTGGCAATGTCAGGATACTTGATCGAGAGTATTCTGAGCGCAAGCAATGCAGCGTTCTTGGAATTTCCTATGGCAACAGTCCCAACTGGAACCCCCGATGGCATCTGGACTATGGAAAGAAGAGAATCCAATCCTGAAAGATGCTTTGTTGGTATTGGCACACCTATTACCGGGAGTACCGTCAATGATGCGGTCATGCCTGGAAGGTGAGCAGCACCACCGGCCCCGGCAATTATCACCTCAAGTCCCCTGCTCTCAGCGCTCGTCGCATATTCATACATCAAATCGGGGGTTCTGTGTGCAGATACCACCTTTTTTTCATAGTCCACGCCAAACTGATCCAGAATCTCAAAGGCCCCCTTCATGTGTTCTAGGTCGCTGGAACTTCCCATTATGATTCCTATTTTCGGCACATAATATAATCACATCATATTATACGTTTTTTCCCTTAAATCATAATTTACCGGAAGCGAACAGATGCCTTGTTGATTCTGTTCATCACGGCAAGTCCAATGCCGTTCTCCGGAAACGTTTCGATGATTCCCATCGATTTAGTTGATCGGTCGAGTGCCCTGAATGACCTGAACAGGTTATAGGCTATAGTGTAAAGATCGCCACGCTTTCCTAGCGTTATCTTGTAACCTTCCACCCTATTGCCGGTTTCTTCCGAGCAAAGAAATGCATATTTGTTCCCCTCATCAGTCCTTGAAAGTTCAACAAGATCATCAGGATCCGCCCTGTATAGAACCTTTTTGGGAGAATAGTGCCTGTACTTCATTCCAGGTGTGAGTGGAACCTTCACCTCCTCCATTGTATTCTGAAGAACAATCTGTCCAAACGCATATTGCAAATCCTCAAGAGTGAATGCACCAGGTCTCATCAGCCTGTACGGCTGTGAAGTTAGATCTATTATCGTTGATTCAAGCCCGTATCTGGGAGATTCCCCTTCAATGATAACGTCAACCTTGCCGTCAAGATCAAGTATTGCATCTGTTGCATCCACAATACTGGGCATGCCTGCCAGATTTGCACTTGGAGCCGCAATGGGAACTCCAGACAGCCTGATCAGTTCTGTGGCAATTGGGTTGTCGGGGCACCGGACAACAACAGTTCCAAGTCCAGCCGTGCAGACATCAGACACAAGCCTGTTTTTCCTCAGCATGACAGAGAGCGGCGCAGGCCACAATTTAGATAACTTTTCCATTGGAATATCCTGGTCTTCAGACACAACTCTGAATATATCCTGCGTATCTGCAATATGAACGATAAGGGGATTGTCTGCAGGTCTCCCCTTTGCAGCATAAATTTTTCTGCATGCAACATCAGAATAAGCACTTCCCCCGAGACCGTAAACAGTCTCAGTTGGAAAGACAACGGTACCGTTGTTCCGAATAACCTCTGCTGCGACAGCCAATTTATTCGAATCTATATTCTTTGGGTCAATTCTGATAATTTCCGTTCTCAATATTTATCCAGGTTAGTGACGATTCTTTTATAATAGTTAAAAATTATCTTGGTGATTTATCATGGAAATATCAAGATATGACATAGAACTGGATCTCTCAAAGGATAATCCTGACTACCCTGGATCGGAAATCATAAAAGTCAAGTCATGGAACGGGGACTTCTTTCTCAATGCGGTTAACATGGAAATAATTTCAGTGGAGATGAATGGGAAGAAATGCAAATATGAATATGATAAAAACTCAGGCATCATAAAATTCCGGGACCAGGTAAAGGATAATTCAGAAATCAGCATTAATTTCCGGGGGAAAATTTCAGACAGCCTGATGGGGCTTTACAGGTGCAGGACTGACAATGGTTATGCCCTGAGCACCCAGTTTGAATCGGTGGGTGCAAGGATGATGTTCCCATGCAGAGATGAACCCGGATTCAAAGCAGTTTTCCATCTCAGGATCAAAATTCCAGAAGATTTCAGCGCTGTTTCAAACATGCCACCTATCAAAACTCGCAAGGATGGCAGCACTAGGATTGTGGAATTTGATGACACTCCTCCCATGTCCACCTACCTGGTTTACGTCGGAGTAGGGAAATATGCCGAAGTCAAAGACTCTTCCCAGAAACCTGAAATTATTATGTCTTACCCGGGTAGCGCAATTCCAAGCACGAACTTCCCGCTGGAGGTTGCCAGAAAATCAGTCTCGTATTATGAGGACTATTACGGGATAAAGTATGCTCTTCCAAAGATGCATCTCCTTGGGATTCCGGAATTTGGAGCAGGTGCAATGGAGAACTGGGGAGCGATCACATTCAGGGAAACAGCGGTCTTTGTAAATAAGAATTCAAGTCAGTCCACAAGAAAATATGTATCAGATACTATAGCACACGAGATCGCACACCAGTGGTTTGGAGATCTCGTGACCATGAAATGGTGGAATGATCTCTGGCTGAACGAAAGCTTTGCCACATTCATGTCCTACAAGGCAGTGAGCGCAATCTATCCGGAATTCGACATGTGGGGAGATTTCGTGCTGTCAGAGACGGCGATGGCAATGTCGGGGGACTCACTGGAGAGCACGCATCCTATAAATGTGGAGGTGAAGGATCCGGAGGAGATAGCCCAGATATTCGATGAAATCAGTTACGGTAAGGGAGGTAGCGTCCTGAGAATGATCGAATCATATGTTGGAAGCGAAAACTTCCGTAAGGGCATATCGCTTTACCTCAAGGAGTATTCCTACAGAAATGCGAAAAACGAGGACCTCTGGAATTCCATAGAAAAGGCATCAGGAATGCCTGTCAATTCGGTAATGTCACAGTGGATAAACCGTCCCGGTTATCCTTTTATCAGCGCTGAAAATTCCAACGGAAAGATAAGGCTGACACAGCAGAGATTTTTCCTCAACGGCAAAAATTCAGATGAAATCTGGCCGCTGCCCGTTACGATTCGAAGGAAGTCAGGAGTTGACAGTCTGCTTATGAACGAGAAATCGGTGGAGATCCCGGGTGGAGATATTGTTTCACTCAACTCAGATTCCACGGGCTTTTACAGGGTTTTGTATGATGAGAAGGCCCAGGACGAGATACTGAAGAATTCGGACAGGATGAACAACCTGGAAAAGCGGGGATTCCTTTCAGACGTCTTTGCCATGCTCCAATCAGGGAGAATCCCATTCGACAAGTATCTGTCAACCATATCCAGATTCACTGAGGAGAAGAATTACCTGATACTTCAGGAAATAGCTTCACAGCTTTATAAAATGTATTCAATTGATCCAACCAGTAAACCTCTGCTGGATTTCTCCAGAAAGTTTTATTCTACTGCACTGAAGAACCTGGGTTCCAAATCAAGGGATGAGGATATGAACATTTCAATTCTCAGGGGTGACCTGAGGGAGAAACTTTCTGTAATCGATCAGAGCTTTGCCAAAACCCTCTCATCAGACTTCAGGAACTTCTTCAGCGTTGACGGCGAACTCCGCAGATCTATCGCAATAGCATATGCAGTTTACACAAACGATTTTGAACAGCTCTACAGCAGGTACAAGGATGCGAAAACTGATGAGGACAAACTCTACCTTCTGTCGGGGCTCACATGGCTAAAGGGAAGGGCAAACTATGATCGAATAATGGAAATGCTTCAGAACGGGGAAATAAAGATGCAGGATTCACTGAGAATTTATACCGGATTCATATCAAACCCTGCAGCAAGGGAATTTGCGCTGAGCATATTCAAGTCAGCAATAGAGACGCTCAGGAAGGTGTTTGAAGGTACCGGGTATTCTTCATACGCAATAGAGGGTTCTCTGCCAATACTGGGAATAGAACAGAGAGAAAAGACTCTGAGCCTGATAGAATCCATCAAGGGACCGGATATAGTGAGCGGCATAAAGAAGGGAATGGAATACCTGAACATAAACCTCAGGTTGAAAAATGCGATAGATGCCTATGCAATGAATGTTTACTGATATTTTCAGAAGACAGATAACACCTGTCAATCTCTATTTTATTTTCGCCCCGACTTTGACATCCCTTTCCGGACGCACAGGAACACCGTTCACATTCAGGGACAGGTCAGTACCATCAATACTTGCGAGAGCTTCCGCATCGCCATTCACAGTGCCGACATGAAGATTGAATCCTGACAGATCGTCTATCTCGACGACGTTCTGACCGTTGAATGAATATTTTCCCAAGTCAACGCTGGTTCCTGGTTTGATATTGTCAGGCAGCGTCAGGAAGCTGGTTAAAGTTCCGTCATCAGCCGCAAGAAGCATGCCTTCGGAAGTCTCCCCGCGTATCTTCGCTTTTTTGAGGTTGGAAACAACAACTATACTTCTTGAAACAAGTTCTTCTGGCCTGTATTGAGACCTGAGTCCGGCCACAAGATGTATCTTTCTGTCACCGAGATCAACTTCCAGGAGGTAAAGCCGGTCAGCTGAAGGGTGATCCTTAACTGAAAGTATCCTTCCCACCCTGAGATCCAGTGAGTTGGGATTGTCATTTGCAATTTTAAGGGGAATGAATGGCGGATTGGTTTTTTCGAGCGTGAGATTTCTGAATTTGTGTGACAGTTCTTTGACTCCGCTCTTCTCAATGCCGGATTTCCTTCCCAAACTCCCCCATATTCTTGAGGCTGAAGATGGAACAAATGGATATATCATCACTGTCAGATAGGAGCAGAGCACATATATGACAGAGAGCTTCTCTGCACATTCCAGTGGATCTTTCTTAATAAGTTTCCATGGTTCGGATTCATTGAAGTAGGCGTTGGCTGACTGTACCAGTTCCACCCATGTCTTCAACGCCTTTTTCAGCTCAACATTCTCCATCATTCTTCTGTATTCATTGAACGATGACTCGGCCTTGTGCAGGATATCAAGATCTGCGCCAAGTGGGTTTTCCGGATATCCAAGACTTATTTTGTTGTTGTGAACGAATGAGGTAAGCCGATGGATCAGGTTTCCATATTTGGATATCAGTTCTGTGTTGACCTTCTCTTCCATTTCTGTCACAGAGAACTCAGAATCACCGTTTTCAGGTAGAATCGAGGTCAAGTAAAAACGGATATAATCCTTATCCGCCACTTTGAGCATTTCATCAACCAGAAATCCCACGCCCCGGCTCTTTGAAAATTTCTCCCCATTATACTTGAGATACTCATTTGCAGGTATATCGTATGGAAGGTTCAATTTTCCATCAGCAATGAGAATCGCAGGGAGCATGACAGAATGAAACGGAATGTTATCTTTTCCGAGGAAGAAGTACGATCTAGCATCACCAGTCCAGTACTGTTTCCAGTAATCCGGATCGCCTATGGACTCTGAATATATTTTAGCTGCTGAGATATAGCCCAGCAAAGCCTCGAACCATACATATATGCGTTTATCTTCATATCCTTTCAGCGGAATTGGCACTCCCCATGACAGGTCCCTCGTTATCGGTCTCTCTTTCAGGCCTGATTCTATGAAGTTTTTGGTAAAAGCAATAACGTTTGATCTCCAGTTCTTCTTTGACGATATCCATTCAAGAAGGGAATCCTGAAAGAGATCGAGTTTGAAGAAAAAGTGCCTGGTTTCCCTGAATTCTGGAGTTGTCCCGGAAATGATACAAACAGGGTTGATAAGATCCTTGGGATCAAGGGTTTTTCCGCAATTATCGCACTGGTCACCTCTGGCTTTATCATAACCGCAGTAGGGACAGGTTCCGGTGATGTACCTGTCCGGCAGAAACCTGTTGCATTCCTTACAGAATGGCGAAACCATCTCATGCTCAGAGAGATATCCCTTGTTCAGGAGGTCAAGGAATATCTCACTCACGACCTCTGTGTGTTCCCTGTAGGTCGTTCGGGAAAAGATGTCAAAACTGATATCCATCGCCCTGAAAGATTCTTCAATCTCCCTGTGGTACTTATCGGCCACCGCCTGAGGAGTGGTGTTTTCGCTCTCGGCCTTGATTGTGATGGGCGTTCCGTATTCATCGGTCCCTGATACAAAGAGAACCTTATTGCCTATCATTCTGTTGTATCTGACAAATATATCGCCGCCCAGATAGCACCCTGCAATGTGCCCAAGGTGAAGCGAGCTGTTTGCATAAGGCAGAGCACAGTTTACAAGAATCCTCATCCCTAATTCATTCTCCTTCCGGTTAATTTGAACCTGTGATTTCATTCTTTGCATAAATTGAAATCAGCCACCACATTAGAAAGATACAGAGTACAAATTTCTAT
>JAJYEP010000007.1:0-1454 GCA_021785735.1 Thermoplasmata archaeon
TTTCCTTGACTAGTCCTCATGATTTCATCACCCCCGAGTATCATAGGAACGCCCTGGGAAGAGATAAGCGTGATAATCATGCTCCTCATTCTGCGATTTCTCGTCTCCAGAATTTGAGAATCGTCAGTGGGGCCTTCTATTCCTGCATTATTGCTTATTTCGTTGTTGTTCCCGTCCAGACCGTTCTCAAGGTTGGCATCATTGTGCTTCTTCGAATAAGAAACAAGATCATTTAAAGTGAACCCATCGTGAGAGGTCACATAGTTGATACTTGCATGCGGCGTCTTACCGATGGGGCTGTAAAGATCTGGAGATCCTGAAATTCTGGTTGCAAACTCCCCCAGGCCATCGCCCCCATTCCAGTATCTTCTCACAGAATCCCTGTACTTGCCATTCCATTCGGCCCAAAGCAACGGAAACTGACCTATCTGATATCCTCCTGGCCCAAGATCCCACGGCTCTGCAATAAGCTTGACCCTGGAGATCACAGGATCCTGATGTATTATTTCAAAGAAGGAAGAGAGCCTGTCAACCTCATGAAATTGCCTTGCCAGCGTAGCAGCAAGATCAAACCTGAATCCATCCACATGCATTTCCTGTATCCAGTACCTGAGACTATCCATTATCAGCTGAAGAACCTGCGGATGCCTAACATTCATGCTGTTTCCTGTGCCTGTGAAGTCCACGTACCTCCTGGGATTGGATTGATCCAGGCGGTAATATGTCGTATTGTCAATGCCCCTGAACGATATTGTAGGACCCAGCTCATTTCCTTCACCGGTGTGGTTATAGACCACATCCATTATCACTTCGATTCCGTTTTCATGAAACTTTCTCACCATTTCCTTGAACTCCCAAATTTGAGTTCCGGGAAACTTCATTGTGCTGTATCTGCTGTCAGGAGCGAAATAACCGATTGTATTGTATCCCCAGTAGTTGGAGAGGTTGTTGGAAACAAGATGAAGAGAATCGACCTTGTGGTGTATGGGCATTAACTCCACAGCCGTGATTCCGAGGTCCATGAAATACGAGATCATGGCATCAGAAACCAGACCAGAATAAGTGCCACGAAATTCCGGGGCCACATCTGGTTTTTTAAAAGTAATCCCCTTTACGTGAGTCTCATAGATCACGGTCTCGTTCCAGGGATGCACTGGATTCTCATCACCCTTCCAGTCAAAGGAGTCTAAGGATACAACACACTTGGGCATGAATCCGGCATCATCGGCAGTGCTGAAAGACAGATCACTGGAAGGCTGGCCAAGATTGTACCCGTAAATTGTGTCATTCCATAAAATTGGCCCGGTGATAGCCCTTGCATACGGATCAAGAAGGAGTTTGTTCCTGTTGAATCTGATGCCGAGTTCAGGCATGTAAGGCCCGTCCACTCTGTAAGCGTAAAGGTCCCCCTCTTTAAGCCCGCTTACGAATGTATGCCAGACAAAATTTGTTCT
>JAJYEP010000007.1:1554-30952 GCA_021785735.1 Thermoplasmata archaeon
TCCATTCTGAATGACAGCATCCTGAGATCGTCCCTCCCTGGTATTGAGGGAATAAAATCCTGAAGATTTACCGTGGACAACGAAAGATGAAGATCAGCGGTCAGTTTTCCAAGATCTCTGGAAAGGGAGAAGCAAGTATTCATGGATAGTTCTCTTTCTTCAGGCATGGTCAGATATCTGATCAACGATTCAGTCATAAGGCTCCAGCAGTCCCTGGAATCAGGAATAAATTGAAAGAGTGATATGAGGTCCCTTCTTGATCCGTGCTTCTCCAACGTGCAGAGGCCAAGCGGAGCAGGCGTGTTCCTGAAGCTATTTCTGTAAAGCTGCAATGGGACAGCGTAATCAGGGTTTTCTCCAAACTTGGAATTCCTGTACAGCTTGAGTATGTATTTCCTCTCAATGATGATTGAAGTATTACTCTGTTCCGCGTTCACTGATTTTATTTCTGTGACGGCATAATGATCGGTAGGCATCTCACCGAGTCCAGACAACGAAAAAACTATCGAAGCTTCCGGGCCTTTCACAACTCTAGAATTGATGAAGGATTGCACGACCAAATTTATAAACACGGGATCATCCAAAGGATCTTTAAATTCCGCAAGTTTATCGACAATTTCATGTCCTTCCGCTGATACCCGCGAATGACTCTCATCAGAAACGGGGATTTTCCGGAAAACAGTAAAGTAGGTAGCCTCTCCCTGTGGTTCAAGATCTGCGCGGAAAACGACAAAATAGTAATTATTTTCTTGGGAACCAAGGCACAAAAGATCGATGACGCTTACATTCTTCAGAAAATATGCCTTGGAGGAGAACCATCTTTTCCCTTTCAGATACTCGGGGAGAATTTTTTCCAATCTAAAGACTAGGTCTGAATCTGAGAGACCCGTGATCTCAATCGTCCTCCTTGAAATCGTTTTCTGTCAGGCTTAGCCAGAAGAAACTTCTCGGGGGCATGGTGAAGAAGTAAGGAAGATCACCTATTGCAGGGAATTTTGCATCGGTTATGGCTTCCACTGGTCTGAGCCCCTTGAACCTGGAAAGATCAAGTTCAACGTAGGTTGGTCTTCTTGAAAGGTTGAATATACAGAGCATGTTCCTGCCATCAATGGTTCTTATGTATGCGAGAATCCTCCTGTTCTTGTGCTGCAGAAACTCAACATCTCCATGACCCAGAATGTCAGAGAACTTTGATCTCACTCTGGTCATTTTCTTCACCCAGTTTAGGAGGGACGTTGGAAGGCGCAGTTCAGATTCAACATTGACCGTTTCATAATGGTAATTCGGGTTCGTTATGGGCGGACTGTAGAGCTGTTCAGTGTCAGCAGTCGAGAATCCGGCATTTCGGTCAAAGGACCACTGCATGGGCGTTCTGACTCCGTTCCGATCTCCCAGATAGATATTATCGCCCATTCCAAGCTCGTCACCGTAATAGAAGATGGGAGTGCCGGGAAGAGAAAGAAGAAGAGCGTACAGAAGCTCGATGGTTGGTCGATCATTGTCAACTAGCGGCGCAAGTCTCCTTCTAATTCCAAGGTTAAGACGCATCTTCGGTAACTTCGCATATTCGTTGTACATTATGTCCCGTTCCTCATCAGTTACCATTTCAAGCGTGAGCTCGTCGTGGTTCCGCAGGAAAATTCCCCAGTCACATGTAGGCGGTATGGGCAGGGTCTGATTGATTATATTAACGATTGGTGCTGCTGATTCCGTAGCCAGTGCAATAAAGATTCGTGGCATGAGCGGAAAATTGAACGCCATGTGGAACTCATCCTCATTACCGAAGTAGGCTTTGGCATCCGTTGGCCATTGATTTGCTTCGGCAAGAAGAATTGTGCCTGGGAATTCGGTATCCACAAGTTTTCTCAACTCTTTGAAATACTCATGAGTTTCGGGTAGGTTCTCGCAAGAGGTGCCTTCTCGTTCAAACAGATAGGGAACGGCATCGCATCGGAATCCGTCAAGTCCCATATCGAGCCAGAACCTGACAACGTTCTTGATCTCTTCTCGGACTTCCGGGTTATCATAATTGAGATCCGGCTGGTGGCTGTAGAACCTGTGCCAGTAATACTGTTTTGTTTTTGGTTCCCAGGCCCAGTTCGACATCTCCGTATCCGAAAAGATCACCCTAACCCCACTATATTTTGCGTCATCATCCGACCATACGAACCAGTCTCTTTTCGGATTGTCTTTCCCCTTCAGCGCTTCCCTGAACCATGAGTTCTGATCAGAAACATGGTTCAGCACAAGATCTGCAATCACCCTGATGTTTCTTGCATGGGCTTCAGTGATCAAGATTTTGAAATCCTCAATGGTTCCATACTCAGGCAGGATGGAATAGTAGTCAGAGATGTCATACCCATCATCCTTGAGCGGAGACTTGTAAAAGGGAAGGAGCCATATTCCATTTATGCCCAGATCCTTGAGGTAATCAAGCTTTTTGGTCATGCCGGCAAAATCCCCGATACCATCACCGTTGGAATCATAGAAAGACTTGATGGGTACCTCGTAGAATATTGCATCCCTGTACCATAGCTTGCTATCATCAAGCGGCATGTTATACTTTCCCCCTTAAGGCAAATATGTGCGCCGGCCTTGTACCCGGCGTAAGCCTCACATAATTGGCCGATCCATGCCAGGTATATCTGGAACCGTCAAGAAGGTCCTCAACAGTGTAACTTTCCCCGTCTGAAATTCCGAACAAACCGATTGGGACGTTCACAGTCGCCTCATGAGTTTCGAGCGGATTAATATTCACTATTATCAAAAGGGAACTGCCGGTGGAATATCTGGCATATGCGATTATGTTGGGATTCCCGGCCTCAATAAAAACCAGGCCCGACCTCTCCTGAAGGCACCGGCTCATCTGCCTGATTGAGTTTAACTTTGAAATCAGGGGCTTTATGTTTCCCGGAGAATCCCAGTTTCTTACCTTAATTTCATATTTCTCTGAATTGAGATATTCTTCCTTGCCTTCAATGGCCTCGTTTTCACAGAGCTCAAAACCGCTGTAGATACCCCAGAGGGGTGAGAGAGTTGCAGCCAGTATAGCTCTTATCATGAAAGCAGGAGCTCCGCCTTTCTGAAGAACAAAGGGAAGGATATCAGGCGTGTTAGTGAACAGCATTGGTCTGAAGTAGGGTTTAACGTCCTCTGAATAAAGCTCCTTGAAATATTCCTCGATCTCATCCTTATAATTTCTCCATGTAAAGTAAGTGTAAGATTCGCTGAAGCCTATCATGGAAAGATGATACATCACCTTGGGTCTGGTGAAGGCCTCGGAGAGGAATATGACGTCAGGATATCTCTCCTTTATGGATGAAAGAAGCCAGCTCCAGAAGTCAAAGGGTTTTGTGTGTGGGTTATCCACCCTGAAGATCCTGATTCCCTTTTCTATCCAGAATATCACTATATTCCTCAGTTCATTCCATAATGCATCTCGATCCTGGCAGTCAAAATTGATTGGATAGATGTCGAAATACTTCTTTGGAGGGTTCTCTGCGTATCTTATGGTGCCGTCAGGCCTGTGGAAAAACCACTCGGGATGATCTCTCACATAAGGGTGATCCGGAGAGCACTGATATGCGAGGTCCATTGCTATCATGATTCCATTATCGACGCAGGCTTGCATGAACCGTTCAAAGTCTTTCATGGTTCCCAGGGACCTCTCAATTGAATAATGCCCGCCATCTGCGTTGCCTATTGCCCATGGGCTTCCCGGATCATTCTTTCCGGACTTCAGTGATCCATTCTTTCCACGCCTGTTCGTGATCCCAATGGGGTGTATAGGAGGCAGATATATCACGTCGAATCCCATTTTCTTTATGTCCGGTATCCTCCGGAGGCAGTCATTGAATGTTCCGCTTTTTCTGGGGTTGCTGCCCTGCGATCTTGGGAACATTTCGTACCATGATGCAAATTCTGCATACGGTGGATCTACGGTTATTCTGATCCAGTCGCAACTGACCTCATGATCCCTTGTCTGGTGTTCAAACATAATTTTCCTGATATCTTCACTTGAGGCAAATTCTATAGCACGATCTACGGAAGCAGATCTGAGAAGCTCAAGAAGTTTTGAAAGGTTTTTCCCCTCTTCTCCATTAGTTCCTGCAGCTGCATCATTTACGATCTGTATTCCGGATGCAATGTCAGCAGAAACATCCTCCCCCGCTTCTCTCCAAGCTCTGATCTTCTGAATCCAGTTGGCAAACAGATCTATCCAGGCAACAATCCTGTATTCCAGAATGCCTGCTCGCTCCAGCGGTATTAATGCAGTGAAAACATCATTTCCCAAACCCGTCAAAGGGACGGATCGCAGATCAGCAGAACCGGAATTTCTATATTCAACTACGCCAGTGACCAACTCCGTACCGTGGGTATAAACGGAACATGAAATCCTTGCAGACGAGGAAACCACACCTTTTGAACTGTATGAAAGATTTCCGGGCGAAGGCAAAACATTCTCAATTATTATTCTGTTTTCCATGATCTTTCTCCCTTTTAAAAAACACTGCAGCAAGCGGTGGGAGGGTTATTTCAATGGAATTCTCGAACCCATGCATTCTTGTTTGCACCGAGAATACTTTTCCAAGATTTCCCACTCCGCTTCCTCCATACAGGGTTGAATCAGAATTAAATATTTCATCATACACGCCTTTTGAGGGCACACCAATGGAATAGTTGCGTCTGACGACTGGAGTAAGGTTAAATACGCAGATCATCGGTTCATCATCAAGATCAGAGAATCGCATAAAAGACAGTACGCTCTGTGCGCTGTCGTTGAAATCAATCCATCTGAATCCCCTGTAATCTGAATCTAGCCTGTGGAGTTCATCATGTTTCTTATAGAGAGCGTTGAGGTCCCTGACGAGCATCCTCATCTTGGAATTCATGTCCCTGTTAAGTAAATCCCACTGAAGACCCTCGCTCTCTTTCCATTCCCTGGTTACCGCAAATTCGTCGCCCATGAACAGGAGCTTTTTTCCAGGACTTGAAAACATGAAGGAATACGCAGCACGAAGGTTGGCAAATTTTTGCCACTCATCCCCGGGCATCTTGTTGTACATGGACCCCTTCAGGTGAACAACCTCATCGTGAGAATACGGTAGAATGAACTTCTCGCTGAATGCATACCAGAGCGTAAAGGTAAGGCGATCCTGATGGTATTTCCTGTATATGGGATCCATTGAAAAATATTCCAGGGTGTCATGCATCCAGCCCATGTTCCATTTGAAATCAAACCCAAGTCCGCCGGTCTCCGTGGGGGCGGTGACCTTTGGCCATGCTGTAGACTCTTCAGCCACAGTGATAACGCCAGAATAGTATTCATGAACCTTACTGTTTATCGATCTCAGGAAATCGATGGCTTCCAGGTTTTCTCTTCCGCCGTATTTGTTCGGAATCCATTCGCCTTCTTTTCTGGAGTAGTCAAGATAAAGCATGGAAGACACAGCATCTATCCTTATTCCATCGACGTGATATTTCTCAAGCCAGAATATGGCATTGGAGAGGAGAAAATTTCGCACCTCAAACCGTCCATAATTGAATATTCTCGTTCCCCAGTCCGGATGTAAACCAAGTTTTGGATCTGCATGTTCATAAAGATGGGTGCCGTCGAATTCAGCAAGCCCTTCCTGATCTCCCGGGAAGTGGGCAGGAACCCAATCCAGTATCACTCCCATATTGTTGATGTGGCATTTGTTGACGAAATACATAAAATCAGCGGGTGTTCCATATCTGGAAGTGGGTGCATAGTAGTTGATGATTTGGTATCCCCAGGACAGGTCAAGGGGATGCTCCATTATCGGCATAAGTTCGATGTGCGTGAAGCCGAGATCAGCAACATAGGGAACAATTTTGTCCGCAAGTTCCCTGAAGTTCATGAAGCTGTTCGGATCACCTTCCCTCATCCATGAACCAGCATGCACTTCGTAAACCGACAATGGATATTTCTCAAGTTTTTCCATACCGCGCTTCATGATCCAGTCCCCATCACCCCATTCGTACGAGAGGTCAGAAACAATACAGGCATTCTTGGGCCTCTTTTCAACTTGAAATGCGAAAGGATCGGTCTTTATCCTTATCTTTCCATCTATTGAGGACTGTACTGCGAATTTGTAGAGTTCACCTGTATGCAATTCAGGAACGAAAACTTCCCATATTCCGGAGAACTGGACGTTATCCATTATGGTGATCCCGGCACGCCACCGGTTGAAATCACCTACAACACTTACGGTGATTGCATTTGGTGCCCACACTCTAAAAACCACTCCTGGAACGCCTCTTCTTGTCTCCAGGTGCGCGCCGAGGGAGTAATAGCTCCTGATCAGGTCCCCCTCCTTGAACAGATAGATGTCAAAGTCGGAAAGTGTGCTTCTGAATGAATATGGATCGATATGGCTTGTCAGGTTACCTCTTTCATCTCTGAATGAGATCCTGTAGTTTTCATCAAGCAAACTGTCGTCCACGGATATTTCGTAGATATCCGGCAAATCGGATTTTCTCATCTGCATTTTTGTACCGTTGGACAGGTGGATATAAACCTCTCCACTGGCATCTGCCAGTGTCGTTATTCTTGATTTACCACCGTTAATTTGGAATCTTCCCAGGACGTCTGAGACTCTTTTGCCTGCAAATACCTTCTTCAAATCATTTTCATACAAGTAGCGGCATCCCCTCTGGCATCTAAACTAGGCTCAATAGTATTCGATATCTAAAAAGTTTAGCTATAAGGTCTTTTTATTCGATACACTCTAACAGCAGTTATAGGGCAAATCTTTTGTTAGCATGATTAAGGCGGAAATTCACAATGATCCCTATGGTTTTGAAAATAGAATCATAAGGAATTAATTGGGAAGTACATATGAGTAGTTATCATTATATAAAGAGGACTGATCAGGTTTCGGTGACTTTCATTGGTAGCTAATCCTGAACTAGCCATAGCAGCTGCAATAGCCATTGCTGGTGGTCTGATCGGTACCGGTATGGCGCAACAGGGAATTGGTGCAGCCGGTATGGGAATTATAGCAGAAAAACCTGAGAAATTTGGTCAGGTTCTGGTGTTCTTCGTTATTCCGGAAACCCTCTGGATCATAGGGTTTGTGCTGGGGCTTATACTCCTGCTGGGCATACTGTAAGATATAGATGTCTCTAGATAGTATTCTTGCTGAGATTGAGGATAAAAAAAGAAAAAATCTTCAGTCTGCGCTCGAGGAATTTAATCATGAAAAGGAAATGAAGGAGAAAGCCTACAATACGGAACTCGAGAATCTGAAATCATCCTTTGAAAAAAAGAAGATGGAAGAGGCGGAAAGCATCCAGAGAAGCAGGCTGGACACTTCTACCCTTGAGGCGCGGAGACTTCTTACGGACAGGAAGAATGAAATCGTTCAGGATATGCTGAACAACGCATCAGCATATTTTACAGGAATCAGGAGAAGAGATATTTATCCAAAGCTGCTTCAAAAAATGGTACTGGATGTCGAGAAAACGTTCCCCAAGGGTGGCACGATAACAGTAAACGAGAAAGACCTGGATTTAATCAACGGAATGTTGAAATCAAAGAACATAACAGTTGTGAAGGGGGATGTAGATGGCGGACTTGAAGCGGTATCCAGTGACGGTTCACTGGAAATAGATCTATCTCTTTCGTATCTGTGGCAGAACATCAAGGAGAACATCGCACTAGCAATATCCGAGAAAATAGGTGAGTAGTTTATGAACGGTACCTATGCCGGCAGTTATGGAAGGGTAAAATCATCCACAACAGATTTTCTTTCAGACGAATTTATGCGGTCACTTATCGCCAGATCTCCTGACGAGACAATACAGGAGCTATTAGAGACAAGTTACAAGGAGGACCTTGATGCACTTTCATCTGTCTATAGCGGAAACGCTCTGCTTGAGAACGCCATTAACCGACACATCCTAAAAAAAAATAAGCTTGCGCTATTTGCTCCGCCCCCAGGGGCAAAGGATTTTTTAAAAATATATCTTTCAAAATGGGATATTGAGAATATTAAGATTCTGATTTCATCAAAGGTGCTTGGGCACGAGGTCAAGGAGGATGAAAACTTCATTATAAGCTTCCGGGACATACCGATGGGTATTTTCGGAGGAAACATTACACAAGACGAATTCAAGGGGCTGATCGGAATTTCATCGATCGAGGGTATTGTCGAGAGCCTCTCCAGGTTTCCGGTAGGTGTTGAAATGCTGAAGAAACTTGACGAATACAGAAGGGTTGGAGATGTCACAGTTCTGTTCACCGCCATGGATACCTATTACTATTCATCGATCATGGAATCACTTAAATTTATAAACGGAGACGAGGAGATCATTAGAAATTACTTCCGTGAGACCATTGATTCCAGGAATTTCATGGTGCTCCTGAAGGCAAAGGAAGTGGAACTGGACTTCCAGATTGTCAAGGAAGCTTTGAGCAATGGAGGCAATAATCCGGTTGAGAAGCTTGAAGAACTTTACAGGAACAGCACACTTCAGGAGATAATGCAGAACCTCATGGAGCGTTTCTCCCTCGCTGGGACCTCTGGAAAGGATGCAATGACTGAACTTGAACTCAGAATCCGAGACCAGATTTACAACAAATACCATGTTTCACTGTCATCGTCATCTATCTCGATCAATTCCATCTTTGACTTCATAATAAGGGCTGAAAGGGAGAGGAATGCGCTCAGGTCCATAGTTATCGGAAACTCGTACAGGTTACCGGAGAAAACAATACTGAGTCTTTCGGGTCTTCTAAAATATGGTGAGTGAATCATGGAAAAAGCAAAATCTGTGGCAGTTCTCGGGGAAAGGGAAGTGGTACTGGGATTCAAACTGATAGGGATCTCGAACTGTTTCGAGATCCATGGGGAGAATGCTCAGGCTGAGATCAACAGGATCACAGGCAGAAGGGAATTCTCGCTGATAATAATATCAGAAAACATGATGAAGCACATAGAACCCAAGGCGCTGGAAAGAATGATGGCATCAACCGATCCACTCATAATCTTCATTCCGATGCCTGGAGGAAGGGAAGAGGAATCTGTTTCAAAACTTGCAAAAAGAATATTGGGAGTAGACATAGGGAGCTGATATAATGGGAAAGATTGTAAGAATCTCTGGGCCAGTGGTTGGCGCGGAAGGAATTGAAGATGCTAGAATGTACGATGTGGTGCGCGTTGGAGAACTTGGACTGGTGGGAGAAATTATCCGCTTGAACGCGGGCATCGCAACAGTGCAGGTTTATGAGGATACCAGCGGCCTGAGGCCCGGTGATAAGGTTGAGAACACACATATGCCGCTTTCAGTGGAACTGGGCCCGGGTCTTCTCAAATCAATTTATGACGGAATACAGAGACCGCTTGATGTAATCAGGGAAACAAGCGGTGACTTTATCAGGAGAGGACTTACCGCTGCACCTCTGGACAGGAACAAAAAATGGGCTTTCAGCCCCACCGCACGAAAAAATGACAAGGTTGTTGCAGGCCAGATTATAGGGTTTGTTGACGAAACAAGTCTCATAAAACACAAGATTATGGTCCCTCTCGGAATAGAGAGCGGTACAATAGAAAGTCTCGAATCTGGTGAATATACAGTAACAGACAGGATAGGATCAATAAAGACCGATAAGGGATCAATTGATCTTCACCTGATGCAGAATTGGCCTGTCAGGAACCCAAGACGGGTTCTCAACAAGCTTCCGCCGAACGAACCGCTCATTACCGGACAGAGGGTTATTGATACGTTCTTTCCAGTCGCCAAGGGAGGAACGGTCGCAGTTCCCGGGCCGTTCGGTTCTGGAAAAACAGTGGTCCAGCATCAGCTGTCAAAGTGGGCGGATAGCGACATCGTAGTCTATGTGGGATGTGGTGAAAGGGGGAACGAAATGACAGAAATTCTCACAACGTTCCCGGAGCTTCAGGATCCGAAAAGCGGAAAGCCGCTTATGGAAAGAACCGTGCTTATTGCCAATACTTCCAATATGCCGGTGGCAGCCAGGGAAGCTTCAATATATACCGGAATAACAATTGCAGAATATTACAGGGATATGGGATACGACATTGCGCTGATGGCTGACAGTACTTCAAGATGGGCAGAAGCGCTGAGGGAAATCTCCGGCAGGCTTGAAGAGATGCCAGGAGAAGAAGGTTATCCTGCGTATCTCGGCAGAAGACTCTCAGAGTTCTATGAACGTTCCGGAAATGCAAACGTCGTTTCGAACGAAACGCGTAGGGGGTCAATCACAATAGTCGGTGCAGTTTCACCTCCTGGAGGTGACATTTCAGAGCCGGTCTCTCAGAATACCCTGCGAGTGACCAGAGTATTCTGGGCCCTCGACGCCTCGCTGGCTTCAAGAAGGCATTTCCCCTCAATCAACTGGCTCAACAGCTATTCACTTTACAGGGAGGATCTTTCAAAGTGGTTTGATTCCAATGTTTCACTGGAGTGGAGTTCGACATACTCAGATGCCATGGGAATCCTTCAGAAAGAGGCCGAACTACAGGAAATTGTACAACTTGTGGGTTATGACGCTCTTCCAGAGAAAGAAAAAGCAGCGCTTGACGTTGCAAGAATAATCAGGGAAGACTTCCTTCAGCAGAGTGCTTTCGATGACATTGACACATACTGTTCAGTGAACAAGCAGTTTCTAATGCTGAAGGCTATCCTGAGCCTTGGGAAAAACCAGTCAAATATCATCGAAAGGGGAATAACCATGGATCAGCTCAGGTCACTGAAAGTCAGGGAAATGATCTCCAGGATGAAGGAAGTGAAGGAGGATCAGGTGAACGATTACTACAAGAATGTGGAATCGGAAATATCTGCAGAAGTATCCTCACTTCTAAAGGGTGGTAAACAATGATAGGTTTGAACTACAAATCGATATCACAGATAAGTGGTCCTCTTCTGTTTGTAGATAAGGTTCCAAATGCTGCATACAACGAGATTGTGGAGATAACCACTCCAGAAGGCGATATACGATCCGGCCAGGTTCTGGAAACCAGAAACGGGCTTGCGATTGTGCAGACATTTGGTCCTACAGCGGGACTGGACAGCGGTAAAACTAAGGTTCGATTCACGGGAAGTATTGCAAGCATATCTGTATCGGATGAGATGCTTGGACGAATATTCAACGGTCTCGGAAACCCCATCGACCAGGGTCCGCCAATACTGAGCCGGGAAAGACACGAGATTGTGGGAGATGCCATAAACCCATATTCGAGAGAAGAACCTTCAGAATTCATCCAGACGGGGATATCGACAATCGATGGAATGAACACCCTTGTCAGGGGTCAGAAACTTCCAATTTTTTCAGGATCCGGATTGCCGCACAACAGGCTCGCCGCCCAGATTGCGAGGCAGGCAAAGGTCCTTGGCAGCGGAGAAAATTTTGCGGTTATATTTGGGGCCATGGGAATCACGAGCGAGGAAGCGAACTACTTCATAAACGAGTTCAGAAGCACGGGTGCCATATCCAGATCTGTGCTGTTCCTGAATCTCTCATCCGATCCTTCCATGGAGAGAATTATCCTTCCAAGGGCAGCTCTGACAGCTGCAGAATTTCTCGCCTATGAGAGGAACATGCATATCCTTGTCATTCTTTCAGATATGACCAATTACTGTGAAGCACTGCGGGAAATATCATCTGCAAGGGAGGAGGTTCCCGGTAGAAGAGGTTACCCGGGATACATGTACACCGATCTCTCCACCATATACGAGAGAGCTGGAAAGATAAAGGGAAGAAATGGGTCAATAACACAGATACCTATCCTAACGATGCCAGGAGACGACATAACAAACCCAATTCCTGATCTGACTGGTTATATCACCGAGGGTCAGATAGTCATGAGCAGGGATCTGTTAAGAAGTGGGGTATACCCTCCTGTCAATGTGTTACCTTCACTATCCAGGTTGATGAATCAGGGGATCGGCAAGGGGAGAACAAGGGACGATCATCGCGGTGTGGCAGACCAGCTTTACTCAGCATACGCAAACGGAAAGGATCTCAGATCATTGAGCGCAATAGTGGGCGAGGAAGCCCTTGGGCCCAATGACAGAAAATATCTTCGATTTGCAGACGACTTCGAGAAAAATTATGTGAAACAGGGATTCTACGAAGACAGAACAATCGAACAGACGCTCGATCTGGGATGGGAGCTACTTTCAAAACTTCCAGAGGAAGACATGAAAAGGGTTAAGAGGGAGCAGATACAGAAGTACGGTAAATGGAAGAAGGATGAATAATGCCTGGCAGGGATCTCAGACCTACAAGAATTGAACTGATTAATACGAACAAGAGGATCAAGCTCGCTTCCAGAGGGCTGGATCTATTGAAGATGAAGAGATCGTCGCTGGTGATGGAATTCTTCAAGATAAGCAGAACGGTAAGCGGGATGAGGGAAAATTTAAGGGCACTTGTCACCGAAGCCGTAAGTTCCATACAGGTGGCAGAAATACTTAACGGCAGCCTTACCATTGAGAGAATAGCAAACATGTCGGCAGACGACTCGTCCAGCATAAAGACCAGGAACATCATGGGCGTGCGGATTCCGGAACTGAAAGTCAATTTTGGGCAATCACTTGTTTCGTACATGTATCGTGCGTCATCACTTCCAGTCCCTGTCAATGAAGCGCTGAAGAAATTTCAGCAGGTGTTCAACATGCTCATAGAGGTCGCCGAGAAGGAAAGCTCTATGCGAAAGCTTCTCCATGAAATAGATAAGACCAAAAGAAGATCGAATGCCATTGAAAATGTGCTGATACCAGAGCTCAAGGACGAGGCAAAATACATAAGGATGAGGCTGGACGAGATGGAAAGGGACACATTTACTACCCTGAAAACCATAAAGAGGAAAATGGAGAGCCAGAGGGTTGAGACATGAATCCCATGAACTATATCAACAAAAGATGGACTGATCGGGCCTACAGGATCAAGCCTGAGGCAATCCCTGTAATAAGGAAATTCAGGAGAATTATCTCTGCTACCTATGCGCTGAATGCGGCAGCTGTTGCTGTGGTATTTTTCCTGATCATTAGCGGGTGGTTATGATGGACGATCTGGAGATTGTGAAAAAGATAAAGGAAGCAGAAGGGGCCGCAGCGACAGAAACTGCGAAACTGTCAGAAAAGATAAAAACCGACCTCGAGGCTGTTGAAAAAACACTTTCGGGAAACCTGCATGAACAGAGAGATCTGCTGGAAAGGGACTATGAGAAATTCATAGAAAACCAGGTTTCAATTGCTCAGAAGAAAGCCGAAACGGTCATATCTGAGGCTAGGGAAAAGGCCGGAAAACTCAAACTGAACATGGACGTGAAAGATCTTTACAAAATGATCGACAGCGAGTTGCTGAAATTGCTGGAGTAATAAATATGGTACTGAAACCTGAAAAAATGTTGCGGATGAGGGTGATGAGCACACTCAACAGGAAGGATATCGTGCTCTCTGTGCTGCATGACTTCAACGCGATACAGATTGAACAGGTTTCAGGGGACATAAAGGGATCGCTCGGGAGGATTGAGGAAGAGGACTTCCAGAAATCCGTGACAAACGAACTGCAGAGGATCAAGGGACTTGAAAATTCGCTTCCAAGAGTTCCGGTTAATGGCAAAAAAGCTTTTGCATCGGTGTATGACACCCTCAAGGAAGCCGCGAAAATAACAATTGACAGTGATGTCAGGACACTTAAGCAGAAGCAGGAGGACCTTATGGCTGATATCAAGGACATCAGCATAAGAACAGAGACCGTTGAATTTCTCAGGGGATTGAACTATGATCTCAGTATTTTTAATGGGAAATCTACAAAGGCATACGTGATTCAGTCGGCATATCCGGAGGAACTTAGTTCATCAATAAAATCCCAGATAAGTGATGCGCTGGTCATAGAGAGATCTGGCGCACTTCTGGCAGTGATTCCGGACCGTGAAGAATCAAACCTTGCCAGGATATCTTCTGAGAATGCATCTGTTATGAGAATAGTTCCAGAGGCCAGTGGTAAGCCGGAGGAATACCTCGCTTCAATGGCGGAGATTAAAAAGGAGAGAGAGAAGGAACTGGAAGAAATTAACGCCGCTCTGAAGCAAATCTCGGAAAAACACTTTAGTGACATAGTTCAGATCAGGGAGCAGCTTGAGATAGAGGAAAGCAAGATTGAAGTCTATGAGAGAATGGGATCGACATCTGAGGTATTTGTCCTGGAGGGCTGGGTTCCAAAATCACGATATGAGACCATGATCAAGACGCTCAACAAGGTCACGGGGGGCAGCATCATCATAAGCGAGGTTGAGACCAAGGATGAGCCTCCTACCATGTTCAACAACCCGAAGAGGATAAGGGTGTTTGAGTTCTTCATAAGATTCTACTCACTGCCCCAGGAGTCTGAATATGACCCAACCCTCATTTTTGCTATGGTTTTTCCTCTGTTCTTCGGCCTCATGCTTGGAGACTACGGATACGGGTTGGTCATACTGTTATTTTCCATACTCATAATCAGGAAGCTTGATGGAAAGGCCAAATGGTTCAAATTTCCCAAAAAACTGTCCAATTTTGTCATCGTGATATTAGGCCGGGGGCCCCTCAGAACACTTGCAAAGGCACTCATACCGTCCTCAATCATGGCGATAATATTCGGGCTATTCTTCGACGAATTTTTTGGATTCCAGCTATATCATCCGCAACTGTTCAATGTTATAACATCCCTGTCAAAGCTGCTTCTTCTTTCCGGTTACATCGGTCTCTTCATGGTCTCACTGGGACTGATCATGGGATTCATAACCGAATACTCCCGTGGAAACCGCAAGGGGGCATATGGAAAAATTGGCTGGCTCATGTTTGCCTGGGGAATAGCTGTGACCGGTCTTGACCTGATCTACCACAATTTTAACTCTACCGGAAACTATGTAGCTTTGGTCATTGCGATTGCGGGTATTGGCATAATATTCGTATTTGAGGGAGTCCTTGGTGCAGTAGAGCTTCCATCAATGATCAGCCACATATTGTCGTACACGAGGATTGTGGGTATACTCCTTGCTTCGGTGATACTGGCATACGTAGTCGATCTTATCTTCATGCAGGATGCTCACTCTTTCCCCATGGTAATAGTTGGGGTTTTTATCCTTGTTCTGGGTCAGGTCTTCAACCTTGCCATTGCCATTTTCGAGCCCGGAATACAGGGTGCAAGGCTTATTTACGTGGAATTCTTTTCCAAATTTTACCACGGAAACGGCAAAATGTTTCGTCCATTTGGAAAAAAGAGGGTTTACACAATAAAGCAGATGGATATTGAAACTGTTGAAAAAGCATGAACCAGGAACGAGACATAATTATTTTCTGTTTAAAATTTTTCAATACAAAATCCAGAATCTATGCCTAATGCAAACGTGCAATAGGATAAAATAACAGGTTTGAATCTTATAACATGGATTTACTGCTAATACTCGCGTTTCTGGTCGTTGCGGTTGGGTTTTTCTTCTTCGGCGCTTGGTTTGGAAGATTCTTTACGCGATATCCATTTGGCCAGCAATCTGTTACTGGAAAGGAAGGCATGCTAAGCAAGGTTGCGACCGTAGAACAGAAAGTATCGGATCATTACCAGGTGAGAATAGACTCGCAGATCTGGAGAGCCTACTGCACCGAGCCTCTAAGCATAGGGGAGAAGGTCGTGGTCACGGACATTAACGGGAACAAACTCACAGTAGAGAAGCTGCAAAACTGATTCACACAATATAAAAATCATAAGCAGGCGATAAAATATTATTTTACACAGCTTTATACTTCATATTGTGATTATATTTTATGACAAATAGAATTATGGTAATAGGTTCAACCGGATTAATAGGCAGATCACTGGTCAGGTTTCTTTCTGTCGGAGGAAATGATGTGGTGTCAGTCTCAAGAGAACCGGAGAAAGCCCGTAGAATGTTTCCCGGCCTCGTATCATACGAGAAACTTCCACCTGATCCAGAAGAAATAAGAAAGATTGCTGAGGGATCAAAAGCAGTCATAAATATGTCAGGCTCCTCAGCATTTGAGAAATACCCGGACTATGACAGAATTGTCAGGGAAAGCAGGGTTGAGTTGACGGAGCTAATATCTGCAGGGATTGCGCTGTGCGAAAATAAGCCGGAAGTATTCATCAACTCAAGCGCAAGCGGATACTATGGCCCCGGTGGTCCAGGCGACACGTTCACTGAGGAATCACCAGGGGGAAATGACTACTGGGGAAAACTGGTTAAAGACTGGGAATCTGCGACAAGAAAGGCTGAAGATGCAGGCGTGAGAACAGTGAAAATCAGGACCAGCGTGGTTCTCTCAGGGGACGGCGGTGCACTTTCACAGCTCGTTCCAGTGTTCAGGAAGCACCTTGGTGGATACATAAAGCCAGGTAACCAGTTCTTTTCATGGATTCACATAAATGATGAGATCGGCCTCATTGACTTTTCAATGCGGAATCGGGGCATATCGGGGGCAGTAAACGCAACTTCTCCCGGATACGTCACGTCAAGGGAATTCTTCAGTGCAATAGGCAAAGTAATGGGCAGGAAAGCCTCCATAGGAATCCCTGAGTTCATACTGAAGGCACGGGTGGGGAAAGCCTTCGGGTTGCTAGCAGCTGGCGGAAAAATAGTTCCCGAAAAGGTACTTAAGAATGGTTACCAGTTCAAATACACCGACGTTGAAAAAGCTCTATCCGACATCATTCCCGGGATGAATGCTTAAGATGGCAAACTCAGGCAGGAAAATACAGGCAGTGGTGATCAGGAAAAGAGACGGGAAGGAAGCTCTTCTGGTGCACTATACTCCCCCCAAATCATACTGGGAAACTATAACAGGAAACGTCAACAGGAACGAATCTATTGAAGAAGGCCTTAAACGGGAACTCCTGGAAGAGATTTCCCTTGACGATACACAATTGATCAAAACCTCTTACCTTTCATCTTTTGAATATGAAAAGAACGGAAACCACTACAGGGAGGATATATTCTTGGTCGAGGCCTCTTCAAAATTTATCCCGGATATAGGACATAATCCAGACGGAGAGCATAATGCATACGGATGGTTCTCATCAGAAGAAGCACTGAAACTCGTTCCCTGGCAAAACATGAAGGATTCCATAGTAAAGGCTCTCAACAGCGATTAGATCACTCGGGCTCCTGATCCAGAGGAAATCTTATGAAATTCATCAGCACCTCTGTCTTCTTGAACACATCAGCCCTGAAGATCACCGGTCTGTTGGAAGAAAGCCGCATTATCCACCCATGATTCGTTTTTAAGGAGTGGAGACTTCTTCTGAGCATGTACTTTATCATATTGCTATCCTCATCCTTTCCGTATACCGTTACGTTAACTATGAAAGAGTACCCCAGACCCTTCAGAAGTTTATCGCTCCCCGATCTCAAAACGACCTCGTAAGCGATGGTGATTGATCCGGCGATCTTTGGCGCAGAAATGATTCTTGCGACAAATTCTGGGTCAAAAAAGTCCTTGGTTTTTCTGTTTCTACGCGCATTTATCAACGTGAATTCATCGTTCCCAGGGCCAATATTTGGCTCAACCCTTTCAACGTAACAAGGATAAAGGGAAATGAAGAAGGAGGACATACGCCTGAGCGATCCGTCGCGATTGCTGCCAACATAGTAATTGATCGACTCCGGAGTGGAAACCGCCAGGAACCTGTTCTCCTCTCCGGGAAGCGGGGCAAGAAAATACGAGAATCTCCTGTAAATCGTGAGATCAGTTCTCTGATCAGGTTCAAAGAAGACCACGCGCCTCCATTTAATCCTCTCCATTTTTCGCCATATCAATGGTTAATAACTTTGTTTCGCATACTTGATAATGGAATCTCAGACGAAGTTCGAGGAGGAGCTGGGAGAATATCTGAACCTCAAATCAATCAGCACATATGACGTGACCATGGATGGAGATCTGCTCGCATACGCCGTGAAGAACACATTCAAAGACAGGAAAGATTCTGGATTCGATCTGAAGATTGTTGATCTGAGCAGGAATGAGGTGATCAGAAATGACCATTTTCCAAAGTGCACTGCCACCCGTCTCTCATTCAATGAAGAGGGAAAGAAACTCGCGCTCCTCTACAATTCCGGGAAGAAGAGTTATATCTACACCTATTTCGCAAACTCAAACATTCCAGAGAAGACGATGTTCGGTGATCTGATTTCAGACCTCCGGTGGCATGGATCAGATATGATTATTTCAATGCAGGACCCCATGGATGAGACAGAGAAGGCAAAATTTGAGGATGGGTATGATGAGGCAAGGATAGAAGAGAACCCCCGGTTCTATTCAATATGGAAATATTCTCCGGGGAATGGCCTTTCAAGGATATCATCCGGCGTTCAAATCTGGGAATTCGATGCCCGCAAAGACCTTGTGGCCGCAGTGGTATCTGATACACCGGACGAAAACTCATGGTATTCCAACCGCATAGAGATATATGACATGAGGGAAGGAACGCGACGCACAATATTCCATGACAGCGAGATACAGGTATCAGGCCCAAAATTTGACGCAGAATGCAAAGATCTTGCTTTTATTTCTGGAATCTGGAGCGACAGGGGCGTCACTAGCGGTGATCTTGTTATTTATGATCTCAATTCAGGCAAGCTGAATACCTTCACTGAAAGCAAAGACCGATCATTTTCATCCGTTTCCAGGCTCGGATCCGATTTTTATGTAGTGGCCAGAAAGGAAGATCTCTCGCAGATATTTAAAATTGAGAACGGAACTCTGAGAATGGTATGGGAACGTGCAGGCAGTCTCCTTCCAGGCTACTGTCCTGTGGTCTGCCCCTCGCATAAGGGAATCTTTGCGACATTCAGCTCCTGGGAAAATCCATACGATATCTATGTTCTTGGAAGAGAAAAAGACCCGATCCGTGTTACTTCTGAAAATGCAGGAACAAAGAGAAAAACATTCAACGGAAAGGGGAGGAAAATAAACTGGAAATCATCGGACGGCACTCAGATCTATGGTTATCTGATGCAGAATAACCCGAAGGATCCGCTAATTGTGGAGGTCCATGGCGGGCCAACCGCATGTTATTTCCAGCAATTCGCGAGCTATTCATCCGTCTTCCTCAGTGCAGGATTCAGCGTGTTTGCACCCAACTACAGGGGCAGCACGGGGAGGGGGAGGGAATACGCGGAACTTAATCATGGGGATATGGGCGGTTCAGACTTCCAGGACATAATGGACGGAATCAGATACCTGAAAGATAATGGAATTATAGAAACCGATGCAATCTATATTACCGGCGGATCATACGGGGGATTTATGGCAGCATGGGCAATGACTCAGAGCAATATCTTCAAAGCAGGTTCGGCGCTTTTTGGCATAGCAGACTGGATCAGCTTCCATGGTACTTCAAATATCCCGTCCTGGGATGCCAAGTACTACCAGGAGGAACCATATGCCTATAACCGGTACTTGAAATTTTCTCCACTGCGCTATGTGGATCAGGTCTCAGCACCGGTTCTTCTCATACATGGAAGGGATGATCCCGAAGTTCCCATCGGTCAGTTTTTGCAGTTTTACAGGGCCCTGAAGGACAGGGGAAAGAAAGTGAGGATGATTTCTTTCCCTCGCGAAGGTCACGGAATACTGGAAAGAAAACACAAGGAAACGGAGATAAGGGAAACGGTAGGGCACTTCACATCCAAATCATGAAAGTCTTGCCATCTCTCCAGTGATCGAAGAGGAAATAGAAGCCTCTACGATTCTGACCACTTCATGTCCATCTCTGCCTCTGGCTATCCTGCTTTTCCCGCCGGATACCAGTCGAACGAAATCGATGATCTCCTCAACATAGGGGCTGCCTCCCCTGAAACTTTTTATCAATTTCCCGGATTCGACGACCTTTCCTCTGATCTCGGTACCGAATATTCCCTGGCATTCAAGGGTGGAATCCTCTCCGAATATGTAGAGGCTGTTGTCAGGAACCAGGATTTTTCTTGACGAGAGAACGCTTGCAATTCTTCCCCCGTAGTTGAGTACAATGTGAGAGGTTGAATCGATAATCTCCCTCTCCGGCAATCTAGTCGCGTGAACAGTTTCTGGATAGGATGACAGAATATAATTCATTGAATCTATGACATGCACGCCAGTTCCCATAACCGAACCTCCGCCAACCATCTCCGGCGTTTCCCACCACATTCTGTCAGGATCTGAAGAACGCGATGAATATGATGATGACCATCCACCCGACATGAAGGTTACATCTCCAAGCTTTCCGGATTCCAGTATCTCTTTCGCAAGGTCCAGAGCGGGATGAAACCTCATGTGGAATCCTATTGCCAGCTTCAGTCCATTTCTCTCAGCCAGATCGCAGAGTTTCTGTGAATCTCCGCTGTTAAGGGTCATGGGTTTTTCCAGAAGGACGTTTTTTCCTGATTCGAGAGATCGCTTTGCATGTTCAAAATGCAGGGAATTTGGTGATGCAATGTACACGGAATCTATATCGGAACGAAGGAGATCGCCGAGGTCCTGGTAGTACTTTGAACCGTATGTATCCGCAATCCTCCTTCCCTTTTCGCTGCTCCTTGAAAATACAGATTTTATTCTGTTTCCGCTTCTGCTGATTGCAGGCAACACCCTGTTTATGGAATGATTCCCCAACCCGATGACGCCAAAATTCATGGTTACTGGATCAATAACGGGGTTTTAACCTTGTCCAGTGGGATTACAAATGACCGTGTCAAAAGTTCAAAATACGGGTTTATAAATATCCTCCCAATGGCATCACAGAATAAATCACTTCCCGACTACAATGATATACTCGATGCAGAAAGAATTCTGGACGGGCTTATAAACGTCACACCAGTGGACTTATCAAAGGGCTTCAGTGAACAGTTCGGATGCAGGGTGTATTTTAAGCTGGAAAATATGCAGAAGACAGGATCTTTCAAGGCCAGGGGAGCAATAGTCAAGCTGAGCCATCTTACAGAGGACGAGAAAGATCACGGGGTCATAACAGCAAGTGCCGGAAACCATGCACAGGGCGTTGCATATGCAGCCAAGATGATAGACGTGAAGGCAAAAATAATCATGCCGGAATACACGACCCCTGCAAAGATAAATGCAGTTGAGGGCTACGGAGCAGAGATTATACTTCATGGGAAGGACTATAACGAGGCCAGGGAGTACTGTCTTGATCTTGTAAGAACGGAGAATATGACATTTATTGACGGCTTCAATGACAGATGGATCATTGCAGGACAGGGAACCATAGGCAAGGAAATCATGAATCAGGTGCCTGATGCAGACATTATTGTGGTGCCAGTTGGAGGCGGCGGTCTGATATCCGGTATAGCAATAGCTGCCAAGAAAATCAAGCCGACTGTAAAGATAATAGGGGTTCAATCTGAGAAGGTGGACTCCATGAAGAAATCACTGGAAGAAGGGAGGATTGTATCAAGCGTCAGCGGGGATACCATAGCAGACGGGATAGCAATAAGGTATCCGGGCGACATGACATTCGAGATTGTGAAAAAATATGTCGATCAGATCGTAACAGTAAGCGATGAATCGATTGCAACAGCCCTGTTCAAGATGCTGGAAAGAAACAAGACCGTTGTGGAACCCGCAGGAGCGAGCGGCCTTGCTGCACTGATGGAGAACAAGATAGATGTGAAAGGAAAAAACGTCGTCATAGTTCTGTCCGGGGGCAACATAAATCTTCTCCTGCTGTCAAAAATAATTTTCAAGTCCATGCACAGGGAATGGGATCTGGTCAGGATAGATTTCAAGATACCCGACAGGCCCGGAACCCTGTATCGCATTGCATCCCTGATCTCTGAAGCGGGAGGGAACATCTATCATGCAGAAGTCGACAACCTGAATGAGGATACCCCTGTGGGTTACCAGTCCGTCACCTTCACCGTGAATGTGAGGGGAAAGGAACATGCGGACAGGTTAACAGAGAAACTGAAGACACTTGGGTACAGATTCACAGTGCTGAAGTCGAACTGAACTCACCTGATCTGGAAGCCCTCATACAAAATCCAGGGTATATTTCTGACCGAAAGGTCTTCGACGACAGCTCTTGGGACTCCTGATCTGCAGAAATCCACCACCCGGTTAACGGTCTTCCTGTTCCCGTAAAATTCTCCCTCAACCGATCCGTCCGGAAGGTTTCGTAC
Source organism: Thermoplasmata archaeon (assembly GCA_021785735.1). Taxonomy (GTDB): domain Archaea; phylum Thermoplasmatota; class Thermoplasmata; order Thermoplasmatales; family Thermoplasmataceae; genus JAKAFX01. Next base: position 23,715 of record JAJYEP010000007.1, read on the forward strand.
CCATCCTCTGACATTAAGCGCAAGGCAGTAATCTCTCACACTCCTCCTGAAATTTACACCCTGTACAGTACCGAAGACCAGTATATGGATGCCATACCGGTCACTCTCATCGTCCATGCTTAAGGAGATGTATTGTTCTTTGAAAAACTTCACGCAGGATAATGGTACTGTCCATGCTTTGAATGGCGATATATACCGGGGGAGATAAAGAAGGCGATGATCAGGGAATCAATCATGATAAATAATCATACAATATCCTTCACTCATGGAGAACGTAATTCTCATCCATGGAGGTGTAGGATCGGATAGATCCCTGAGTCCAGATCTCGACAAAATCTGCGCCGGAATAAACCTCAGGAGAAGCCCCCTTGAAGCGGTTGTGGAAGCCGTAGCGGCAATGGAGGATGACAGGAGATTCAATGCCGGGACAGGATCCTATCCAAGAATTGATGGAAGCATCCAGATGGATGCCGGGGTCATGTATCAGGGAAATTTCGGATCAGTGATAGGCCTGGAACGAACGAGAAACCCGATAAAGGTGGCACTTTCCGTGATGCAGGATAGCCCGCACAATGTACTTTCAGGCGATGGCGCAATCGCATTCGCCAGGTCAAAGGGATTTGAGGATTATGATCCAGGTACTCCAGAAACGAGGGAGAAATGGGAAAAAATGATGGATCAGCTCAGATCAGGGGCACTGGAAGACAATCCTAAAACTATGCAATTTATCAGGAAGGTAAATATCAACAGCATTCTCAAATACGATACGGTGGGAGCAGTTGCAAGGATCGACGGAAAATTTGCTGCGGCAGTTTCCACGGGAGGATCATGGCCGATGCTTCGCGGTCGTGTAGGCGATGTCCCAATAATCGGATCGGGATTTTACGCTGGAGAAAATGGGGCGGTTGTTGCCACGGGAATAGGGGAGGAGATTATGAAGAGAATACTTTGCTTCAGGGTATACAACCGCATCGGGAATGAACCCCTGCAGCAGATCCTCAAGGAGGAGATTGATTATTTTGGCGATGTGACAGTTGGCCTGATCGCGGTAACAGAGGACGAATACGGAAGCTATGCCAACAAGCAGATGGCTACCGGAATTCTAAAATCTGAAATAAATATATAGTGGATAACAGTATGTGTGGAAACAATGGAATTTGAGAAATTCAAATCTATGCAATTCCCTAGGGATGTGATGGTGGGACATGGTGTTATAGCCAGCCTTCCGGAGATTACAAAATCATACCTGAAACGGGGGAGCGTCCTTATCATAACTGGCAACAAGACATATGATCTTGCCGGCGGAGAGGCGGAAGATCTGATAATGAAGTCCGGGCTTGAGGTCCACGTTATTAGGACCGATCAGGCAAACAATTCAAACATTCAAAAAATAGAGGAAGAATCGGTCGATCTAAAGCCGGGAATACTTATCGGTGTGGGCGGAGGGTCCAAAATCGACATCACAAAGAAGGTGGCATATGATCTGAAGATTCCTTATGTCAGCGTTCCGACTTCACCAAGCCATGATGGAATAGCGTCACCGCGCGCCTCAATAAAGGAAAAAGGAGTCTTTGTTTCAGAACAGGCAGTAATGCCCGTCGCAATAATCGCGGATACTGCGATCATGGTGAAGGCACCATACCGCTACCTTGCTGCAGGCGCAGCAGACGTGATTTCAAATGTCACTGCATTAATGGACTGGAAACTGGCACACCGCGTAAAGGGAGAAGAATACAGTTCAACTGCAGCGGCTCTTTCAGAGTATTCCTCCAGAGAACTTATAGAAAAAGCTCATATGATAATGTCAGGCGTAGAGGAATCAGTGTGGCTTGTAACCAAGCAGATACTTGCCTCAGGCACGGCAATGGCAATAGCCTCCTCATCAAGGCCGGCAAGCGGAAGCGAACACCTCTTTGCACATGCACTGGAAAAACTCGGAGTGGGCAGTGCAATCCATGGCGAGCAGGTCGCAATTGGCTCTGTTGTATGCATGTATCTTCATGGTGGCGACTGGGAAAAACTTGCCTCCGTATACAGGAAAATTAACTTGCCAATAAGGGCCAGAGACTACGGGATCAGGGACGAAGATGCTATTAAGGCTCTGTCCACTGCGCACAAAATCAGACCTGAGAGGTTTACCATACTGGGGGACAGTGATTTAAGTTATAATGCTGCGGAGCGTGCTCTGCAGATTACCGGAATTATTGGTTGATTTTATGAAGAAAATATCGTTGATTGGTTTGGACCTCGCTAGAGAGGGTCTTGAGTTTACATTTACATCCCCCCTGCAAATCTGTTCTGAATGCAGGGTGAGAAATGTCTGCTTCAGCCTTGAGCCTGGAAGGGCGTATAAGATAACCAAGGTGAGAGAGAAGGAGCACCCCTGCATTGTATTTCGTGGCGACAAGGTAAAAACAATAGAGGTGGAGGAAGCTGACGAGACCATGAACCTGAAGTATGGCCTCAGCCTTCAGGAAGGATCCACCGTTACTGCAAAGTCTATTAATTGTGATTATCTCACATGTCCCAACATCGAGGGATGTAATATCCTGAACGGGAAGGAAGGCAGAAAGGCAACCATCACCTCAATCGGTGAAAAACTTGACTGTCCAAAGGGCTATGATATGAGGAAAGTTTCAGTTTCCTTTAAGTAAGAAAATCATCATGAGCAGAGTAAAGATTGGACTGGTGGGAAAACCGAATGTCGGCAAATCAACACTTTTTTCGGCAATAACCGCAAATGCCGCTGAGATCGGGAATTATCCTTTTACCACTCTTAAGCCAAATGCAGGTGTGGGAACGATAACTACCAAATGCCCTGAGGTCGAGATTGGTAAGAATTGCAATCCCAGGGAAGGATCCTGTGAGGAAGGAATCAGGAAGGTTCCAATCGAAGTTATAGATGTACCGGGGCTTATCGAAGGTGCAAGTTCCGGCAAGGGCATGGGGAACGAATTTCTGGAGAACGTAAAGGATGCTGATGCGATCCTGCTTGTGTTTGATGCATCTGGAAGAACGGCGATGGATGGAACGACCTCCGAGGTGCCCATAGATCCTGCCAGGGAAATAGAAATGGTCAGATCTGAACTGTACAAGTGGCTTTCATCAAGGCTTTCCAGGGACTGGGACAGATTTGCAAAAAAGGAAGACTCCACCGGAGAAAAAGCAATAAAGGGACTCCTCAAGAAAACTTCATCACTGGGCATCGGAGAAAAGAGTTTATCAATGGTTCTGAACAGCGGTGTATTTCCTGCGAAATTGAGCCTGTGGGGAGAGAGCGATTTTGATGACTTTGCGAAAAAAGTCTTTGAGATAGTGAAGCCAATAGTTCTGGTTGGCAACAAGGTGGACTCGGCCTCCGAGGAGACGGTAACAAAGCTCAGATCGACCTATCCCGAGATCCTGTTCACATCCGGAGGGCAGGAGCTTGCAATTTCCAAGGCCATAGAGAACGGGATCCTTGAGGGAAGATCGCTTCCGTTCAAGATATCCGACCGGGCAAGTGAGGCCCAGAGAAAAGCCCTCGCAAAGGTTGAGGAGGTTATGAGTCGCGAATACTACACATCCCCGCAGCAAATACTGACAAAAGTGGTTCTCTCAAAACTTGATCTCATCTTCGTTTATCCCGTTTATGACGAATCACACTGGACGGACAAGGAGGGTAATGTGCTTCCGGACTGTTTTCTTGTTCCAAGGGGAACAACTGCAATAGATCTTGCTTTCAAGGTTCATACTGAGATCGGAAACGGATTCATTAAGGCCATAGATTGCAGGAAGAAGAGAATCATCGGCAGGGATCATGAACTTCAGGACTCTGATGTGATAAGCATAGTCTCAAAATCCTGAGCATAGGACTGAAAAGATGACTGGATTCGCATATTCCACTCACATTTTACATTCGATTATCCAGCAGCAGAAATATTCCAGTTTCAGATTGCAGAAGTAAGATCAAGGATAAAGAATTATTATCTATTTTTTTATGCACATGCATGATTCCCGGCAGGATTAATTCAAGGGAGGTTAAACGTATGATGGCCCAGATGGGTATCAAAACCACTGATCTCACGGACGTCAAGAAGATATTAATGGAAGGAACACTCAAGGATTATCTCATAACCGAACCAAGCGTCACGATAATAGAAGCTAAAGGGGAAAAATACTTTCAGATATCGGGAAACATGAAAGAGGTGCCGAAGGGTTCTGCCAGCGCAGTCACAACACAAACTGCGGTGAACGAGGAGGACCTCAAGCTTGTGATTGATCAGACAGGAGCTACAAGAGAGAAGGCTATTGAAGCTCTTAAGAAAGCCAACGGTGAACCTGCACAGGCAATTATCGATCTGCTAGGAAAATGAATTATATAGACCAGCTCCTGCTGGAAAACAGACCAACTCCAGATGACGATAAAAGATATCTTTCAATCGTGGAACCTATCCTCGAAAAGATTAGAAAATTTTGCAATTCGAAAGGCATCGACGCTGATCCCATAGTGGTCGGTTCCTACGCAAAGGGAACCAACCTGAAAAACGGCGATGTCGACATCTTCATAAGATTTGACAGGAAGTATAAGACTCAGTATATGGAAAAGATGGGCCTTGAGATCGGACGTTCCCTTTTCAAGGAACCTGTTGAGAAATATGCCGAGCATCCGTACATAATGGGGAATGTGGACGGTGTAAAGATCGACATTGTTCCATGCTACCGAATTAACCCTGGCGAAAAGAAGATATCATCAGTGGATCGGACACCACTTCACTCAGAATATGTGAAAGAGAACCTGACCGAGGATGGAAAGGACGAGGTCAGGAAACTGAAACTCTTCTTCAAGGTCCTGAATATTTATGGATCACAGGTGACCGTTTCAGGATTTTCCGGATACATTTGCGAACTCCTGATAATACAGATGGGGACCTTTGAATCAGTCTGCAGTTACTTTTCAGGTCTCCATGGAAGAATGATTCTTCCACCTGGCAGCAAATATACAGATAAGTTCACCTCTCCGGCGGTGCTCATAGATCCGTGCGACAGTGACAGGAATGCTGCGGCAGCAGTGAGCCTGCAGTCTCTGTCGACCGCAAAGCTTGGATGCAGGATCTTCCTGAAAATGGGCCAGGAATACATATTCGAAAATAAGGGGGGGAAGTTCCTGAATGTAGAGGAGAGGAATACTGCCATAAGGGTATTCAGCATTCCAAAACCGGATCTTATCGACGATATATTGTATCCGCAGGTTGTGAAGTTCAGGGATGTTATAATCGGAATACTGAATCAGGGCGGTTTCCAGCCCACGTCATCGTACATTGACACTGAAAAGGATATCAGCGTACTGATTGAGTGCGATCATGCAATTGTGCCCAATATGGTCATTCATCAGGGCCCAAGTGTCGATTTCGAAAATGCGCTGGACTTCATGAAAAAATGGACCGGAATCGAGAGATTCAGCGGTCCTTATATCGTAGGAGATCGGTTGTATGTCGGTGTGAAGCGCGAATGCGTGACTATCGAATCCTGTGTGCGCAAAAATATAGAAACTTTTGACATAGGGAAGAATCTCAATAAATACAAGGATGAACTTGAAATCACAGATCCTTTAAGAACGCCAGCAAATTCGACAATCCTTAAAAAGTACACCAGTCGCTATTTCCCGAAATAGCTATCCGCCGGAGAAGACTTCAAGAAATACAAGATCGTCATTCTCTGAGACCTGGCTATCAGATGTGCATGGCACACCATTCTTAACAGATACAAATTTTTCTGTTTTAAGGCCAAGAGTTGAGGCTATTTCTCCCACAGTCTTACCGGCTGAGGCCTTGATTTCGGTCCCGTTCCTACCTATTATTTTGATCATGGTTTTTCAGTTCCCACAGCCCCGGGCAGATTTGAACTGCCGTCGACGGATCCAAAGTCCGATATGCTTGGCCACTACACCACGGGGCTATTTATTCACGATAATGATACGTTAAGTAATAAACCGTTCGGCTCAACAAAAAATAATGAATGCGATCAGATCTCAAGGTAATAGATCCGTGAACCATCTGATTGGGACGCACAGCTCAGGGAACTGTATCGGATTCCATTCCCTTCAAGATATTTTCGAACAGTGGCTGTGGCAATCTCAGGAGTGTTATTCTCCTGGCTCAGATGGGTCAGAACTATGTCACTGTCAGCCTTGCAAACTTTCCCGATTAGATCAGCAGACTGTTCGTTAGACAAATGACCATGATTGCTGGATATCCTCTTCTTCAGAATCTGTGGATAGCTACCCTCCATGAGCATTCCAAGATCATGGTTTGCCTCAACTGCAAGCAGGTCCGATCCACTCATCTTCGCAATGAGATTTTCATCCGGGTAACCAAGATCGGAAACTATGCTGATCTTGGCATTCCCGTTTTCAACAATGTATGCAACAGGATCAACAGCATCGTGTGAAACACTCACCGCAGACACCCTGAAATTACCCAGGACGAGCTCATTCTTGATTGTGTAACTTTCTATTCCAATTGCCATGGCAGTCCTGTTTCTAGTATATAGGTCAACACTGAGGTTCTTCTTCAGTATACCAAGTCCCGAGGCATGATCGCTATGTTCATGAGTTATGAACACCGAAATGGCATCCATAGGCACTCCCAGTTCCAGAACTGGATTTCTGAACCTCCTGAGGGAAATTCCAAAATCGAAAACAAGCAGATTCTCGTCATCCCAGACTATACTGCAGTTTCCTTTGCTCCCGCTGGAAATAGACTTATAACCGATTCTGGACAATGTGCAGTAATCACTACACTATATTATGAGATTTTCCAATATCAAACGCTGACCACTCAAATATGGAGAAGGTTTCAGTTTAAAAAAAAGGGAAATTAAAAATTTAAAATTTTTGGAAAAAAATGGTCTTAGTGCCTTTTTCTCCTTATTCCCAGCACTGCTCCCACTGCAACAACGACTATGACCACGCCGACAATCACAAGATCTGTGGTTGATCCAAGGATCGGTCCAAGTGGCGAAGTTGAGTTGGTCTGCGCGGAGGTGATTTCAATGGTGTGGTTGGAAAAGTGCGGGACGTGCACTATAACCACAAAGCCTCCGGCCACATTGACCGTGGAATAAGTGGCAGTTACGGTGTTTGTAGAGTTGATCACAAGATTCACAGACTCTGAATTTATCGTTGTTGAATCAAACTTCACAACGATCTTGCTGGAATTGCTGATCACACTGTTGGGAATGAAGATAGCTACCGAGGT
>JAJYEP010000007.1:31052-35913 GCA_021785735.1 Thermoplasmata archaeon
GACTCCAGAGCCGGGTTGTCATGTATTGTCATAAGTGTTGTATTGTTCAGATATGCAAACAGAGAACCGATCAGGATCGGTGAATCGGTGGCAATCACGGGTGCTCTTCCACTCTCAAGAAGGCTTCCGTTTCCACTGACTTCAATCTGGGCGAATACAGTCTGCCTGTCAATTGCGCTGTTGAAGTTTTTAATGACACCGGTGGACGGGCTGAAGGTGAAGTTCAGGAAATCACCCGATACAAGCCCTGTTGTTGTATTATAGGTGAATGCCCTGTCATTGTGCAACCTTTCCATAAGATAGCTTCTCAGGGAAAGATTTGTCATAATTCCCAAGATGACGTGACCAGACTGGGAAGTGTAGTTGAGGTATAGTCCATTTGAAGAAAGGTTGGCACCGGAGGTTCCAAAGATTATTACCGGCATCCCATCAATGTCCATACCATAAACCCTGGCAGATCCCATGTTCAGGCCCATCGAGGTCGAAAACCCGCCCATTCCAAAGTAAAAGCTGCTGTTAAGACCAAATTTCAACGGTTGCGCCTTGTGATCAAGAGTGATGTTCACATATGCCGAGCTGGGCGTTGCGCTCATACCACCCGCAAAGAGAAGAAACAGATTCTCGTCCTTGGTCTGAAATACGCTGGCGTTCTGTAGTGTAACGGAACTAGACATTCCGTTGCCAAGCGGAATAAACGGTTGCGCTTCGACCTTTATCATGCTGGCTATGCTCGCGTTCACGTTCGTACTGTTGTAATTCAGGTTGGTTATTGTGCTCGCAGACTTGTCATAGGTGAACGAAAAATTGCCCACCGTTGCACTTGGTAGCGAGTTGTTCGTGCCTGCAGCGGCAACAATACCTGCCCCCATTACAAGAGCAAGAACCATTGCTATTGCAAATACTCTGCTTATCATGTTTCTAAATAGATTAAATCAATCAATAAGATTATTGGTTCAAGATTGTACCAAAATCTTGTTTGGAAAATTTTAGAAATGTGATTCAGTCAAATTTCAGGTTCAAAAATACGAAAGGATATCATAAAACGTGTTTCTCTGTGCCGGTATCCTACCTATTTCTTTTATCAGGTAATTTATCTCCTGGGTGGTTGCAGTTTCGTTCCTGTCGGTTGCACCGAATATCTTTTCACTGAAGGCAGTGCCGACAAGATCGCTTCCGCCGGCGTCAAGTGCAATCTGCGCCAGAAGTTTCCCTATGGCAACCCAGTATACGCTGATGTTCTTGATTGCGCTGCCCAGTATTATCCTCGCCATTGAAATGACCTTCAGATCATTTTCGCCAGAACCCGGATAGACCACTTTTCCCATTTTTTGGAGAGGAGTATTATCAGGGCTGAACTTAAGCGGGATAAAAGAGAGAAATCCGGGGACTCCAAGCTGATTGTCCCGCAGTCTGATCATATGATCCACAATGCTCTCCCAGGTCTCAACGTGTCCGTAGGTCATGGTGGAGTTGCCCGGTATTCCAAGAGAATGAATGATCTTTGCATCCTCGAGCCACTTCTCACCGGAAATCTTTTCCGGCGTTGTTATCTGCTTCCTCACATCAGGATCAAAGATTTCAGCCCCGCCACCGGTGTGAGCATCCATTCCCGCATCCCTGAACCTCATCACGGTTTCCTTCAGGCTGTTGCCAGTTGTCTTGGCGATAAAATCAATCTCCGGAATTGTGAGTGCTTTAAGAGTTACTTCTGGGAATGTGCTTTTTACGGCCCTGAACACGCTCTCGTAATAATCCATTCCAAGATAGGGGTTGAAGCCTCCCACGATGTGAATTTCAGTTGCGTTGAGATTCTTTGCTTTCAGGGTCTCCTGCCTGACCTGCTCAACGCTCAGTTCATAACCTCTGTCAGTCTTTCCCTTCAATTTCGCAGGAACATAGAATGCGCATATTGGGCAGCTTGCGGCGCAGTAATTGGAATAGTTGATGTTGTACGATACAGCATAAGTAACAACGTCTCCAACCTGAACTGAGGTCAGTCTTGAGCCCAGATTCATCAGCTGGAAGAGATCCAGATCATTGAGTATACCCATCGCATCATTACGGCTGATCTGATTGCCTGATAGGATAGATTCCTGCCAGTACTCGCTGTCATAATTTTTGGTATTCTGCATCAATACTCTATTCTATTTTGACTAATAACCATTCTCAATGGATGGAATCAGACCTCTACTTGCACCAAATGTGAGATAAGAATAATGAATCAAGAGAATTAGAGATTTAGAATTTCGTACTTGCCGGGACGTCTTTCCAGACCCTCCGAAATCTGCCAGTTGAGATCCCCGACCACATCCTCCGGATGTGCAGATTCATAAACAGATCTTCCAACTATCACGTAATCAGTTCCATTCATCACTGCTTCTACTGCATTTCCTCCCTGTGCACCAATTCCAGGAGAAACTATGGGTTTGTTCATGCTCCTTTCCCGGACTCTCCTGATCATGGAAGGGTTGTTACCAGGTGCAATGAATCCATCAGCCCCCGACTTCAGTGCCACCGCTACAAGATCGTCTACGTTCTTCTCCATAAAGTCAGAAGCGCCGGGATGGGACATTGCTACGACGGCAAGCACCTTAGCTCCTCCAGCCGAATCCACAACAGCCTTCAGGGAATCTTCTCCGACGAAGGCATGGGCTATAACGGCATATGCTCCCTTTTCACGAACCTTTTTAGTTATGAGGGAGTTTGTATTGGGTATGTCAGCAATCTTCAGGTCACAGATAACTCGCGTGAATCTGGAAAGTTTGGTTACAATATCTATGCCTGATCCAAGGATCAGGGGCCAGTTTATCTTGATGGCGAATACCATGTCAGAGATATTTTTAGCGATCTCCAGAGCTTTTTTCTCTTCAAAAATATCCAGCGCAACAATAAGCCTGTTATCCATTGGCAAAAGAATATGAAAAATGGATAATAATTTAGTGATTTCTATCTTATCATGTCAACGCCGATAGAATCTTCACTGTCGAGTACAATTTTTTCAAGGTTGGATATGTCTTCCGGCCTGTTGATGACATACGGGGACTTTATACCAACCATAAGGACCAGGATTGATATCTTGTTCTCCATACCCTTTTCGACTCTCGCTCCCCATTTAATGGTGGCTTCGGGATGAATTCTTGAATGTATCTCCGTCATCGCTATTAGATGTTCTTTCACAGTCATATCAGAACCGCCGGTTACGCTTACGATGCATCCTCTGGTCTGAGAGATATCTGCCTCTATGAGAGGAAATGTTATGGCCTGGTTGAGTGCTTCCATGATTCTGGTTTCCCCTCTTGCGGACTCTCCATAGCCCACCATTGCTGCTCCGCCTGCTTTTAGAACATTTGCCACATCCGCAAAATCGACATTTATGAGCCCGGTTTTAGTAATTAATTCGGTCAATCCTTTCATGGTTCTTGTCATGATGGAGTCAGCGTACCTGAAAGCTTCCTCTGTGTTCTTTTTGGGAGACTCAGTAAGCAGCTTGTCGTTTGGTATGGTGAGAATTGTATCCGAATATCTGGAAAGCTTCTCGAGCCCGTGCATTGCATTATCCATTCTAAATTTCCCCTCCGACCTGAACGGAAGTGTAACAATCGATATCACAATAGCTCCAGACTCCTTCGCAGCCTTTGCAACTATTGGGGCTGCACCTGTTCCTGTTCCACCTCCCAGTCCACAGGTGATGAAGGCAATATCCGACCCTCTCATCAGTTCCCTTATCTTGGAGATGTCTTCCATGGCTGCATCCTCCCCTACCTTTGGAAGCCCGCCTGATCCAAGGCCTCTGGTTCTCTTGTAACCGATGAGAAGTTTTGCCTTGGATCTTGTCTGTTTTTCAAGGTGATTCGCATCTGTATTGATCGCGAGCAGGTCTGCACCTTCGATGCCCATCTGGTACAATCTGGTAATTGTATTTGCCCCGGCTCCTCCGCATCCTGCTATTCTTATCCGTACCCTCTTCATTTGTGCTGCCTTTGCAATGTGCTCATCCTGTGGGCACCTGTAGTCATCCCCTATAATCTCTATTCCACCAAGATCGTCTTCTACCTTTTTTTGCATGGTTTCCAGCAAGAGAGAATTGTTGTCATACATATGTCTGCTACTATTAGCAACATAGTATATAATATTTTTGATATATTCCGGCTATCATCTTTTTGTCAAACAGCAGGTTGAAAAATGGAAAGAACCCTATTATTCTGGTAATTACAACTGTATACCTCAAACTCTCCGCTTTTGTGGCAGCGGAACCATGTGACGAAGTAGATCAACCATTGTGTCGTTAGGGTTCATTACCTAACTTGCCGGTTTGGTGATAACTTAGATCATTCACTAGACATTTTCAGGCAAAGACAGTGAAATGAATCTTATGGCAGGGCACCGACCATCGTGTGCGTGCAAAAACAACAATTTATTAATACAGATTCAGATTTATTATATTGTCGTTCATGAACCGTTGAAATAATCGAATTTCAGATATATCTATGAAATTATCTTAGGTTACCTGCATGTTTGGGGATTGTGTTTAGAATGAATGTATCTTTTACAGGGATTGATCAAATGATAAATTCCCCAGAATCTTTTAGTTTTCCTTTCCTCAATCAATTATTTCCCTTGACGGACAAGGGAGGGTTGTGCTGAAGGAGATGTTAACCATCAGCCAATTTCTGTTTCCATTGTTCATATTTATCGCTTTAATACTATACCCACTGACAATGCGTGGATTCATTATATCACGCCGTAAGTTCAAGAATTTAGATTCCAACGCCGAACTTTTCTTTCATCGCGTTATATATCAATTCCTTTTCGTACTTTCCGTATCTATTATTCTGATCATGGGGAGTGAGTACCTGCAATA
>JAJYEP010000050.1 GCA_021785735.1 Thermoplasmata archaeon
GCGATTGCCAGTCTCACTGCGATGGCCACTGCAGTTCTTTCTCCCCCGCTGAGTGAGCTTATGGACTGTTCCATGCCATTCTGGCTCAACATTATGTTGAAATCTTCGTCAACCCTCGCATCCTCGATGTTCAGACCAAACGAACTGAGATATGTTCTGGTCCTGTCGGTTATTACTGCGGCAGAGTCATGTCTTATGGCGGCCTGTATACCATCTCTGTCAAAAGCGTCCCTTATTTTGGAAAGAGTGATAAGCACCCTACCAATTTTGCCGAAATACAGATTGCGTTCCGTAAGTTTGGTGATACGCTCATTTGCCTCTGTCGAAAGTTTTTGAAGTGAAATAATCCTGCTTGAAAGACGGGAAATGTCTGCAATCGACTCTTCTCTCAGCCTGTTTACCCTTTCCAATTCACTTTCCAGTTCCAAAACAACTGATGCCGGGTTACCCATTCCCTGGATTGATATGCTGATTTCTGACAATTGATTTCTGTTGTCATTGATTCTGTTTTCTATAGTTGAAATCTTTGACTTGAGGGAAATGTAATCATTCCTGATTTCAGACGCCTGCCTGATCTCGTCTTCCAGCTCGTCTAGCCGATTTACAGTTTCCTGATTCGGGGTAAAACCTATCTTGTCAGCAAGTTCGCTGACCTGAGTGGTGAGATTTTCAAGTTCGTGCGTCAGAGAGTCAAGTTTTTCCTGGTATTTTCCAGACTCAAGCGTCCTGATGGTTGATTCAAGGGAAACGTATTGATCCCTTATGGGAGTCATATCATTCAGTCTCTTTTCCACTGCGACCAGATCTGCCTTTAACTTCTGGTATTCCTCATCAAGTTTCCTTAAAACTCCCTCTTCAACTTTCAAAGAGGCAAGAGAATCGTTATCCCTCTTAATCTCCTCCCCAGTGGACACTATCTTATCAAGATCCGAAGTCGAGAGGCTCTTCCGCATTTCTGTGAGCGAAGCGATCCTCAGATCGAGAGCTTTCATGCGGCTCTGAAGCTCCCTGATCTGATTCTGATCGTTGCTGATGGCTGTGCTGTACTCCTCCTCCAGACTCAATGAATGTTTTTCGTCAAGGTCACTTCCACAGACAGGACATTTGTTCTGCCCCCTGATCATGGAGTGTTTCTCATTCAGATCGCTCAGATGTTTCTCAATATTGTTCACATCTGATTTTCCTTTCTGAAGTTCAATGCCATAGGATTCAATGTCCGATCTGATCTTATCCCTGATTGTATTAAGTTCCTCATAACTCCTGGGGATCACAAATGCAGGTAGCATCCTGGCTATCGAGACCTCAAGATCCTTCTGAATTCTCACATTTCTATCTATACGTTTTGTGGTAGAATCCAGCGTGCTCGTAATCGAAAGGAATCTGTTATGGTTTTTCTCGCTCTCCTCCAGTTGCGTCTGGATTTTGACTTTCAAGGCTTCCGCTTCCCTGAAAGCCTTGTACTGGGGCTCCAGGGTGGAAAATCTTTTTCTTATTGCCTCAATGCTCTTCACCTGTTCCAAGGCGGATGAGTGGTTCTGTTCGAGGTAACTCAGCTTCGTCCTAAGCTGAATATATTGGCGGATCAGTTCGCGCTTGCCGTATATCTGATCGGACTCGATCTGATCCAGACGCTGGATGAGCGGAAGCATTTCAGCTTCCCTTTTTCTTAAAGATTCAATCTCTTTCCCGTCTCTTGCGATGGAATTTTCTATATCTGCTCTTCTGGATTTTGCAACATCGAATCTGGTCACAAGTATTCTGGCCTCATTGAGTTCCTTTAGCCTAAGATTGAGATCAGTTTCCAAAGCTTCTCTGCTTTTCCGTGATTTTTCCAATTCGGAAGAGGTCTCTTTGATCTCTGATTGGTAGGATTCATACCTGACCACCTCCGCGTTAAGCTGTGTCTCAGCGTCGGCATATCCAGACCTTTCCGCCTCTAACCTCCTGATAATATCTTTTAGAATATCGGAGGTCTTGGAGATCCTGTCAAGCCCCAGGAGCTTGCTGAACGTATCCTTCCTCTTTGATGCGTCTTCGGAGATAAGTGAATCTATCTCGCCCTGCCTAACAAAAATTGAATTCATGAAGACGTCCCTTGAGATGCCTATTATCCCCTCAATCTCCTGGTTCACTCCTGTCACAGTATCAGCGATTTTGAGTCCATCCCTTTCAAGGATTGCGTAATTTTCGCTCTTCTTTTGAGATATCCTGCGCGTTACGACATACCTGTCCAGACCGGACCTGAATTCCAGGGATACTACCGCATCGTGTTTTCCCTTTTTGATCATATCCTCGATGCGATCCTCCTTGCGCGTCCCCCTCTTCTCTCCAAAAAGCGCAAAACGAAAAGCATCAATTATGGAGGATTTCCCAGCCCCGTTGTAGCCGACAATCATTGTAATGCCATTGTCAAAAACGATCTCATTCTCTTCATGGGACAGAAAATTTTTCAGGTAAAGTTTTTCTATTTTCATTTTGGTGTCTCCAGCCCCATCTTTCCCTTGATATCCTGATAGATGCTCTCTCCCACCTCGCCCTGCGTCATCTGATATATATTGTTTGCAAGATCTGCAAGGTTGTCGTCCTTGAAATAATTCCTGAGATAATCCATTATGGAATTCAGGTTAGGCCTGGATTCTTTTTCGACAGCAGCGGTGATGAATATGGGAGGACGGAAGATGATCTTTTCCGAATAGTTTTCCAGATATCGTCTTATCGCAGGTTTGTCGGAATCTCCACGGATCTCAATCGTGACAAGCGGTTTCTTGGATCCGATTCTGTCAGAATATTGTGAAAGAAAATTGTCGATTTCCTGTGCATATCTGTCTGGATCGGTCGAAATCTTAGCCTGCATCCTGGTGGATACTAAAGGAAGTCTCTGCATAGTAGCCTCGCCCTTCTCGATATCTACAAGATTCACGCCTTTCCCTGTTTTTAGAAAAGAATCAATTTCGTTCGTACTGTTTATATCCGTAGAACCTGGATAAGAAAACAAACTGTCACCGATTTTTGCTTTTGAGAAATTGTGAAAGTGACCAAAAGCAAGATACGAGTAGTTTCCGGGCACCATTTCTCTTGTGACTTCACAGGCCTCATCGGGAAAGCCAAAATTCGTGACGCCCTGATGTGAAATCAGCACGGAGTTTCTGGTGTCCCTGGCGATTGAACCAGCCTTCTGGTATTCTGAAATCAGGAGAGGTTTGCTGAATCCCTTGAGGTTTGAAATCCCTCCTATGAAAATATCCTCAGAACCGAATCTCTGTACCGTGTGCTCAAAAGAATCCTTTCCAAGCACCCTGATCCCAAGAAAGTCGAATAACTGTGCTGCCGGATAGTCCTTCCTTTTCGGCCTGTCATGATCACCCATAATCATGAACACAGGTTTGTTCTTCTCTCTGAGCGTAATCATTGAATCCCTGAATTCCTTCAGAGCTTGGTTACTTGGGTTCCAGAAGTCGAACAGATCACCGGAATGAACAAAGAAATCGACATTTTCCTCCAGTCCTATGGAAATGGCTTCCCTGAAGGACTCATAAAAGTCGAGTTCCCTTTCCGGCATCATATACTGCCTGTTACCGAGATGTGTGTCAGATAGATGAAGAAACCTCACCATCATTTATCACCAAACAGCGATCTGATGCGTTTCGAATCTTCTGCAGGGTCTGTCTTCCTTGACCGGGCTTCACGCGCCTTTGCAAGAAGGGATGTGATATCAACATCCCCGCCACCCTCTGCAGTCTCCCTGGCTCTGATTTTGGCTATCACCGGCATTCTCACAAATTCGCCAACGAGGACAGCTTCTCCAGTGCCAAGCAACGACAAGTCCTCGATCATAGAGTCGCTTATGCTCTCCGCAGAATCCAAAAGCGATTTCTTGTCCATAGGATTTGTTATCCGGAGAATTATCTGCGAATTGCACTGGCTGAGTACGTCCTGATCAATCTTTCCCGGCCTCTGAGTTATCACCACAAGAAATATCCCAAATTTCCGTCCCTCCGATGCAATCTTCTTGATAAGCTGGGATATCTGGGAGTTTGATCCGGGGGTAATGAAATTATGTGCCTCCTCTATGAATATGAAAACTGGAAACTCATATTCATACGCAATCTTCGCTTCAAATATCTCATTCATGACCCTGTAGGCGAAGAAGTTGGCAAGGAACTGATCCATGCCAGACAGATCAAGTATTGACATAATACCTGGCGAGAGGTAATCGTCGATGCCAGTGGATCTGCCGCCGAATATGCTCCTTATCTTGTTGAGGTACTTTACTCGCGCGGCGATCCTGTGCCTGTCGGTAACATCAAGACTATCAGAGGACGACATGAAATCCTCCATTTCCCTCAATCCTCCCATTTTGGCGTAAGTATCCTCCACAATCTTTCTGAGGTTAGTCCAGTTTTCCCGTATCCCCATTACCTCAGATATCTCATCAGGGTCAAGATCAGAGAAGCGCAGAGTAAACTGGTCGATTATACCCACGCTCTCAACAGGATACCTTCCGGAACTGAGTGGAGTTCTAAATACCTTTATTGATGACTGATAAAGTTTAGACGCTTTTTGTCTCATCAGGACATAGTCCGCATGCGGGTCAAGTACTATGACTGATCCACCCTTCTTTATCAATTCTTCCATTATAACACCGGCAGTGTGACTCTTTCCTGCTCCGGTCTGTGCAACAATTGCCAGATGTCTTCTGAGCCCGTTTACATTTATGGACACATTGACGTCATCCCTGTCAATGAGGGTCCCAATGTTCATACCGGCATCCCCCGGGACACCAAATACGGCTTCAAGCGTATCCTTGCTTGCATACTCCACCATCAAACCCGGCCTGATGATATATCTGGAGGAGGTCAGCTTACCATCTATTATGCAACCTATTGTGTCGCACACACACAACCCATAAGATTCATCTATCCTGTTCTGCACGTATTTCTTCACACCTTCGTAGCCCAGGTTTTCCTTCAGGAGATCGCTACCCGATAATACCTTCTGGACCCTTCCAACGATTATCCTCTTGTCATTTCCTATCTGAACATAATCCCATTTCCTTACTTCGGAGGAAGGATTGAGCACCAGCCTGAACTGGTCTGATGTATTATCACCGACAGTGAATCCAATCTCAGATCCTGATTCTTGCACGTCTTTCACCCCGGCTCTCAATCATCTGCATCCCCACCATATCCTCAAACATCTTCATGAACACATTCTCGCTTTCCTGTCTGCTTATCCTGACTTTCCTATCAACCTTGGCAAGCCAAATGTTATGTAGCTTCAGTCCCGCATACCCCCCATATACCACTGAAATAACACTGTCATGTATGCCGGCTCTTCCCGAGTCGACTGTGGTATCTTCAATTGTATCCACCTTCATTGGAACGTCTCTCATATCAGCTAGAAGGTGAAAAGTCTTTACAATAAACCTTTCCCGGATCCATTGTGGTCCAATCTTCAGAACCGTATCAGTGGGATTGGTGAATCCTGTGAATTCGGCCAGGGATTTCACGATGAGGTGATCGGTGACGCCACTGCATTTATCGCTGGCTGAATACTCGCCAGTTTTCTCAATGAGATACCTCTTGAAGACCTGCGACTCTGAAGTCTTGGCAATGAATATCAATCTGGATCTCTTCTCACATGCAACGGTGATAAGTTTTTCAAGAGTTTGGAAGTATTTCGTCATGAAATCCCCGTAACCATCCATATCCAATCTGTCCGAACTATGGCTCAGTCTGCCGATCAGCGATCCGTCAATCAGAATAAAATCTGGCGACTCATTTTCCAGCATTTTCAGGACGGAAAGATGTTCAGAATGTTCCATCAGCAGGATCGAAAAATTCCTGACATCGTCCCTGTCAACATGAACTACATCGGAAATAAAGCTGGAATATGCCCTGTCATTCACCTCAGCCAGGGCCCTAATAATGAAGATTTTCTTTCCATTATAAAGTTCCCTCACGAATTCGCTGCTGTCACACGCAGCTACCGATACATTTTCAGGAACAGAACCAACTTCATATCCGTTGTAGGATTCCCTGAATATATCCTTCAATGCCGACCTGCATCCGCTCTCCTCGGGAATGTAGAGAGACGAAGCGATTTCCTCACCTTTATTCTTAAGAAAATTTCTGAATTCCAGGTATCCGGAATTGTCTTCCATCATACGAAACAGATATTCATGCAATATTATTCTTTTTATTCGAGGGTCAGATTCAGATTATAATCCCTATGGTTGTCAGGAAACCATAATCTGATTTGCCAAACTTCGACAGTCTGCTCGAAAAGGGTAATTTGGCAATTAGTTAACCATGTTAACTTTTATATTTGATTGCAATCCTCCTTAATGGTCCAGGAAAAGTGGGTCGCATTATCAAATACCACGCTCGGCATACTCATGGCGAGCATTAACGGTACTATAGTTCTAATATCATTACCTGCAATTTTCAGGGGAATAAACATCAATCCTTTTGCCGGAAACTCTTTCGTTTACCTGCTCTGGATACTAATGGGCTACAACATAGTCACCGCAACATTGCTGGTGACTTTTGGAAGACTCTCAGACATATTTGGGCGGGTGAGGCTTTTCAATCTTGGATTTGCGATCTTTACCGCAGGATCAATACTCCTGTTCTTAACTCCGGGCACAGGCGATACAGGCGCAATGGAACTGATCCTGTTCAGGGTCATTCAGGGAGTGGGAGCATCGTTCCTCTTCTCCAATAGTGCAGCAATAATAACAGACGCCTTTCCATACAACGAAAGGGGAAAAGCCATGGGGATAAACTCAATAGCCGGGCTTTCAGGGTCTTTCATTGGTCTGATACTTGGTGGTGTTTTGTCACTTATAAACTGGAGGCTCATATTCCTGGTTTCGGTACCCATAGGTGTTCTTGGCACCATATGGTCTTACTGGAAGCTCAAGGAGACGTCACCAAAACTCGCGCAGAAGATCGATTATGCAGGAAATATAACATTTGGCGCAGGTCTGGTGATTGCACTCATCGGTGTCACCTATGGACTTATTCCATATAATGGCAGTTCCATGGGATGGTCTGATCCATGGGTTATAATAGCAATTGTTGTCGGTTTGGCACTGCTTGTGGCATTCCTCTTTATAGAGAGAGTGGTGAAGTTCCCCATGTTCAAGATGGAACTGTTCAAGATCAGGAGATTCTCAATGGGTTCTCTCTCCGGTCTCTTCTCATCGGTTGCAATGGGCGGGGTGATGTTTATGATAGTTCTTCTGCTACAGGGAATCTGGCTTCCGATTCATGGATACAGCTATGCAAGCGCTCCATTCTGGGCAGGTATATTCATGCTCCCCATGACGGCAGGCTTCATGGTAATGGGTCCGATCGCAGGCATAATATCTGACAGGCGTGGTCCAACAAAGATTGCAACGTTCGGATTTGGCATAACTGCATTCTCTTTCGTACTGATGTATATGCTCACTGCAAATTTCTACTATCCGTTCCTGGGCATCACGCTGTTCATATTCGGACTTGGAATGGGAATGTTCGCCGCACCCAACACATCATCGCTTATGAATTCCGTCCCGCCTGATGCCAGGGGTGCTGCATCCGGGATGGCTACTACACTCAGGAACAGTGGGCAGACTGCAAGCATGGCCATATTCTTCACCATTCTTATTTACAGTATGTCCACCACAC
>JAJYEP010000051.1 GCA_021785735.1 Thermoplasmata archaeon
TCCTCCTGAAGCGACAGCCTGACCTTTGCCTCAAGCTGCGGATCAGAGGTGCCGAGGTTGAGCAGGTAGGAGGCATGAACCATTGTCTTATGCAAACCGTATTTCTCCATGCCCGATCTGAAGGCATGGACATCGTTCTCCTTCAATTCCGATGCCTTCCACTGCATCTGGTTCTTGGAGAATATCTGGAACGTTCTGAAGCCGAAAACAGACGCGCGTTCCGGGGCCTTCCATATTCCTCCGGAGGTGGATATATGCCCTCCGATCATCCTTTCCTCAAGCAAGTTCATTCCATACTCCTTAAAAAGCCGCCAGTTTGATCTGATCAGGAAGAGACATTCTCGATCATCAGGTTTATGAACTGATATACGTGTAGCGCAAGTGCGGGATTGTCACTGTATCCGCATTCATCAAGGTCAGGTCCGGCAATGAGCGCCCTCGTCTGGTCGCTTGCAACGTCGGTTGCAACGATACCATCCTTCCTGTAGACCTCGGTGTTCTCCGGAACCCTCTTATTGGGAGGTGTGACAAAAATAACCCTGACGCCTCTCTTGATCGCGTTATCGATCTGCTTCTTGAGATCGTTCCTGATCTCCCTCACCCTGGGGGTGGCTATCATGATCTCTTTCTCAGTCATGTTGATCATCTCAGCCAGCTTGTCTATCACCTTCTGATGTCCGGATATTGTGTAGATGAGTTGCGGTTCTCCCTTCGAGGGAAGCTGATCACGCAATTCCCTCAAATCTTCAAAGAGCGTCTGCACTTTGCTGTCAATGTCCCTCCTGATCTTGTTCATGTCCTCAGGCTTGAACATCTTCGGCCTCCCCTCAGTTTCCTTAGCGAAACCGCTCTGTACCAGTGATTCCATGACCTTGTAGGCCGACGTCCTTGGAATCCCAGCAGTATCAGCTATTGTATCAGCGCTTGCTACACCATGATACACTAGTGCGGAAAACGCCTGTGCTTCATATGAAGAAAGACCAAGCATTTTCAGCATCTCAGAAATTTTGAGAATCCTCTCGTTATTAGCGTCCACAACTACTAATAAAGAGCTTACTTATATTGTTTTCTTAATTTAGAACAACTAAAATCAAGGAGGTGGGTTCACCACCTCAGTTTCAGATCCCTGGCGGCCTTGACCTCATCTATCCTTGTTACAGCTGTATTTTTCGGGAGATCCTTCAGTTCTGAATCAGGGACATCCAGTGCCTTGAGGAGCAGATCAGCATATCTGTCAAGATCACTCTTTCCAACGCTCTCTGTGGGCTCTATCATCATGCTCTCCTTTACCATCAGGGGGAAGTAGATTGTTGGCGGGTGCATTCCGTAATCAAGCAGGAATTTTGCCACATCAAGAGCTCTCTTGTCGGTGTTCTGTGTGCTGATGACAAACTCGTGCTTTTTCAATTTCCTGTAGGGAATGAAATATTTGCCCTCCACCTTGCTTCTCAGGTAATTTGTGTTCAGAACCGCCACAGTGCTGTTTTCGTCCAGCCCATCAGCGCCATTGTAATTGATGTAAGCCCATGCCCTCAGCAGGACACCAAACGACCCTATTGTGGAAACAACCTTTCCTATGCTGTGAGGAAGCGAATAATCGAGGTAATACCTGCCGCCGTCATAGCGGACTACAGGTACCGGCAGGAAATCCTTGAGCTTTGAGGTGACTGCAACAGGTCCAGAACCAGGTCCGCCTCCACCGTGAGGCGTGGCAAAGGTCTTGTGGAGGTTGAAGTGAACGATGTCGAAGCCCATAAGTCCCGGGGAGGTCTTGCCGACGATGGCATTGAAATTCGCACCGTCATAGTAAAGCAGGGCTCCCACACCATGAATGATCTTCGCGATCTCCTCTATGTGAGTTTCGAAAATCCCAAGGGTGTTCGGATTGGTTATCATGAACGCTGCTGTTTTTTCCGAAACTGCGGCTTTCAGGGCATCAAGGTCAACGGTTCCCTCATCACTGGACGGTATCTCGACGACCTCAAATCCGGCCATTGCTGCGGAAGCAGGATTTGTGCCGTGCGCAGAATCAGGAATGATGATCTCCTTTCTCTGCGGTTCGTTCCTGAATTCAAAATACTTCCTGGTTATGAGCATTCCTGTGAACTCGCCCTGTGCCCCAGCCATAGGCTGCACAGTGACAGCGTCCATGTCTGATAGAATCTTCAGCGCCTCCTGTAGCTCGTATACAACCTTCAGGTTTCCCTGAACCATATCATCGGGGAGCAGGGGATGGGAATCACTGAACTGGGAGATTGATGCAATCTGATCCGCATACTTTGGATTGAACTTCATTGTGCATGATCCCAGGGGATACATTCCCAAATCCACTCCGTAGTTCATCTCCGAAAGCCTCGTGAAATGCCTAACCACATCATATTCTGCAACGTCAGGAAGATTCAGGTTTTCTCTCCTCAGTTCCTCGGGGATTCCCAGATGATCCATGTCGACAGTTCCAGGTATCCGGTATGTGCTTCCGGAATGATAATCCCTGATGTAGGGCTCATCATAGACAGCCTGTCTGTATGACATATCAGATCCCTCCCAGAATTGACGAAAGAAGATCTATATCCGCATCCGGTGTTTTTTCCGTGAATGAGAACGCATAATTTCCCTTCAGCTGATCCGATAGATCTGGAATTAGCCTGGAGAGAGGAATTCCACCGATTATTCTGTTTTTGATCAGCGCCGCATTCAAATCCTTCTCGCTCTTGTTAATCTTCACAATGACGTCGGAGAAATGGACTCCGGTGAACGGAACAGCATCCTTTGAAATGACCTTCTTGATGTTATCTGTGAATTTCCTGGACTTCTCCATTGTGACTGCTGCCACTTTTCTCAATCCGGATGCACCCAGAAGGGATAGATATGTGAGGGAAGCCAGTGCCATGAGAGCCTGGTTTGTGCAGATGTTGCTGGTTGCCTTCTGTCTCCTTATATGCTGCTCCCTTGTCTGCAGTGTCATGACGAATGCACGTTTTCCGTTTGCATCTGTCGTTTCGCCTATTATTCTGCCAGGGGACTTTCTGACCAGTTCCTTCCTGAACGTGAATATTCCCAGGTATGGGCCTCCATAATTCATGTGAATTCCCATCTGCTGGCCTTCCGCCACAGCAATGTCGGCGCCGTAATCGCCCGGGGGCTTGACAAGGCCCAGACTTATGGGATCAACATATGCAATTAGGACCGAATCTTTCTTGATCTCCGAGACCCTGGTCACATTTCTGTCCAGGACACCATAGGAATTCGGGTTTTCAACAATGATTGCAGAGGTGTTCCCGTCAACAAGGCCCTTGAGGTTTTCGAGATCAATCTCACCGGTATCCCTTGAAATTTTGTACCTTTCAAACTTCAGGTTCAGTCCCTCAGTATAGCTTTCAATAACCTGGAGTTTGGTGTTTATCATGTTATCCGGGATCAGAACCCTGGGTCTCTCATTTTCCCTGAAGGCCATTCTTACTGCCTCGCCAAGGGATGAATATCCGTCATACATGGATGAATTCGAGAAATCCATGTGCATCAGGTCGGACATCACGCTCTGGTACTCAAACAGGGATTGAAGCATACCCTGCGAAACCTCCGGCTGATATGGTGTGTAAGATGTCAGGAACTCGGATCTTGAAATGATACTGTCAACACTGGAGGGAATAACCCTGTCGTAGAATCCCATGCCCAGAAAATTCTTGTACTGATCCCACTGGTTTGTCTTTGCGATAGATTTTGCAGTTTCAATCACCTCAAATTCGCTTTTCGAACGGGGAAGCCTCAGAACACTCTTCCGGAACTTTGTCGGAATCTCTGAAAAAAGGTCATCCCTGGACTTCATGGAAAGCGAGTTCAACATCTGTTCCACTTCATCGTTTCTTGGCATGGGATGGACAGTCAATGCTTGGATATTTTAATTTTGTGAATAGCTTAGGTCAGCACCTTAATAACAAAAATCAGCGGGTATCAAAAATATAGGTTTTATAAATAATAAAATAAATAATTATGGGTTTTCTGCTCACTTGTATTTGACTTTGCTTGATGCCCTGAAGACGAATTTCCTCTTCGCTGGTACATCAATGATTTTCTTTGTCTGTGGGTTTCTTGCTTTTCTGGCACTCTGCTTTCTTCTCTCGAAGATACCGAATCCGGCAAGGTTAATCTTAGATCCCCTGTCTGACTCACTCACTATCGTGTCCAAAAAGTGTTTTATCACATTTCTGGCCACTCTCTGCGTTGTGCCGGTCTTTTTGGAAACCGTCTTAGACAATTCACTTATTCCAACCAAGGTTTTTACCCCCAATGATAATACACATAATACTATTAAAATATTTCTATTCATGATTTAATAAAATCGTTAATGGATTGAGTTGTCACGTATTCTGATTTTTGCATAAAAAGATCACAATAGAAATAAATGCAGAATTTAGTCAATATTTTGAACGAATAGAAGCAACCAGCATCTCATTAATGCCTTGAAACAAAAGGAAATCCAGACGCGTCAAATTTGTGGGAACGATTAAATATTGTTATAACATAAATCGCGCCATGAGGCTCATAGAAAATTGGTTTTCCGAAAGATATTCTGAAAATCTGCAGCTTTCGTTCAGGGTTAAGGATCAGCTCCTGTCTGTCAGGACTGATTTCCAGCGGATTGACGTGTTCGACACATATGACTACGGAAAGCTCCTGACAATCGACGGAACAGTCCAGATGTCAGAGTATGATGAGTTCGTTTATCATGAGATGATCACCATGGTTCCGTACTACTATGTGGATCACAAGCCCAGGAGTGCGCTGGTGATCGGCGGCGGAGACGGCGGCACCGCAACCAGGCTGAGCCAGATAGGAATCCAGGAGATAACAAATGTGGAAATCGACACGCAGGTTGTTGAAGTTTCAAAGCAATTCTTCCCCCACCTGACCTCCGTGTTTGACAGGAAAGGAGTGAACCTGCTGATCCAGGATGGAATAAAGTACCTTGCAGAGACAAAGCAGAAATTCGATCTCATCATAATCGATTCCACCGATCCCGAGGGTCCGGCAGAGGGACTTTTCAGCAAATCATTCTACGAGAACGCAAAGAAAGCACTGAATCCGGGCGGGGTTTTCGTGACGCAGTCCGGCTCACCATATTACCAGCCCAAGGCCATAAAGATGGCTTACAGCGGCCTTTCCGGGATTTTCAGCCATGTCAAACCATACACTGCATTCATTCCAACCTATCCAAGCGGTTTCTGGTCCTTCACGCTTGCCACGGATTCAGTAAGGCCCCTGGAATCAAACATTTGCAAACCGGGGAAGTACTTCAACAGGGATGTTCTCAATGGATCGTTCTATCTGCCCCAGTTTGTCAAGGAACTCATAGGAATCTGATTTGATCGCATCATCTCATATTCCATTTATTCTTTGCCTTCTCAAGTTCCTTGACGTACGAGGGACCAAGTCTTGAGGATATGATTTCCAGCTCCTTGAAATTCTTCACAAAAGTCTGCTTGCTGGACCCATTTATGAGATTGTAAAATTTCTTGGAATCGTTTGTGTATCTGTACAGATAATAGAAGAACAGTATGGTCAGAGAGAAAGATATTGCAATAACCCAGTAAAGCCAGTTTCCAAGGGAAGTGAGTGATACCAGGTTGGAAATTCCGGAATAATGGATAACCAGATCATTGAACGATATCAGGAACAGTATAAGGAACAGGGCAGTAAAAACCAGGTACATGTAATATTGGTATTCTCTCCAGGACATTTCCATCTATCTCACGATATTGATAGATTTATTTTAACTTATCATTCCTTTTGAGATAGGATATCAATTTTGAAATCGCCATGCTTCTGTGGGATAGAGAGTTCTTCAGATCAATCCCCATCTCGGACAGAGTCATATCTGATCCCTCGGGAACAAATATTGGATCATAACCGAATCCGTTCTCTCCCCTGGATTCAGCGGAAATATGACCGCGAAGAACCCCATCAAACTGGAGAATGGAATTTCCATCATAATAGGAAACGACAGTCACAAATTTTGCCGATCTGCCCGGTCCGTTCAAAAGCCTCAGGATGCCCGGGTTTCCTAATGTCCTGGAAACATAGGAGGAATAAGGTCCCGGGAAACCCTTCAGGCTATCTATGTAAAGTCCCGTGTCCTCCATGAAGAAAGGCGCCTTCACAACGTTCACCAGTTTCCTGCAGCTGTCGTATGAAATAGAGTATGTGTCGTCTGCCTGAATCTCCTCATATGTGAGCTCATGCCATTCAAGATTCAGTCCATTATGATCAAACATTTCCCTTATCTCCTGGAACTTATGCTTATTGCTTGTAACCAACGTTACCAAAGATATCTCCTCCGCCTCTCGATCTCATCCAGCCTCTTCCTGATCTCAACAAAATCCCTGCTGAAAGATCTGTAATAATCGAGAAATTCATCTCCCAAATTTGGCCTGTCGCTGTGTGCGCTCCTGAAAGACTCAAGCAGGAGAAAAATGTCTCCAGCCATGTCTTCAAGGCTGGCTGAAGCCTTCCCCATGCTGGGGTCGATCAATACAACCATATTCGAGCTGTCCACCATGATGTTGCTTGTTGTCAGATCGCCATGGCACATCCCTTCATTGTGAATCTGTGCAACCTGTCGTGAAAGATCCCTGATCAGAGATTCGTCAGGGACTGAAGGATCACGCAGCAGTGTGGATAATGTTGTGCCTGAAATGTACTGCATGGTTATCACCGATCTTTCCATATCGAAGTCGTAGATTGCGGGTATGTTGACCTTGAGATCATGCATCCTCATCAGGTTTGATATCTCCGTTTTTGTTCTCAGGGTTCTCAGCATACTGTCAATCCCGGGATTTCTGTAATTCTTTATCTCTCTTGTCTTTACAAGCGCCGGTCTTCCGTAGAAAGTGGATCGGTCTATCCTTGCCTCCGCGCCATAGGCAAAGTAGTCATGGAGGTTTCCGGACTTCACCCAGTCAACAGGGATCTGGTCTATCCTGGAATTCTGATCCACATAGGACTCCTCAATTGGTACCCTCATTCCACTCTCGTACATCAGCATCCCGGCCTGGGCAATCATTGCGCCGTTGTCGGAGCAGTATTCCTTGGGAGTCAGGCCAGTCCTGATGCCCAGATCGCTACCGAGTTTCTGCACCATGTCCCTGAGCCTCTGGTTTCTTGCGACGCCTCCAGTCAGAAGTATCTCCCGCTTACCCAGATGCTTGAGCGCTCTCTCAAGGATCTCGATCATCATTGA
>JAJYEP010000052.1 GCA_021785735.1 Thermoplasmata archaeon
GCAAGGGCTGGCGACACCTCAACAAATGTATCCGGAACCTTTGACCTTATCCCCGGAGATTTGTATGTTTCATTTCCTTCGTGGAAATGCTCAAGCAGGCGGCCATTGTTCAGGTGCAGATCGAATTCATCGTCACCCGAGAGAGGCGGTGAGTATTTTACCGGATACAGCACTGCTTTGCCATCAGGGAAATTGAATCTATCCTGATAAAGCAACGGAGAGTCTCTTCCGTCTGGAAAAACAGGCCATTGAAGACTTTCGAATCCTTCCAGTCTGTCATATCTTACGCCGGAAAACATCGGCGTAAGTGAAGAGGCTTCATCCATTATTTCTGAAGGGTGAGAATAATTCCAACCGGCGTCAAGGCGATTTGCAATGTCCTGAATGATTTCCCAGTCCGGTCTTGATCCTTCCATTGGGTCAAAAACCTTGTAGATTCTCTGGATTCTTCTTTCCGTGTTCACAAATGTCCCATCCTTCTCGAGGCTTGCGCTTGAAGGCAGTACAACATCGGCAAACTTTGCTGTTTCCGACATGAACATATCCTGAACCACAAGGAACTCGAGTTTCTCAAGCTGGTCCCTGATAAACCCTGAATCCGAACCTGTTTCTGCAAGCTCCTCTCCCACCACGTACATAGCCCTGATACTGCTGTCCCTGATTCCCTCGAGACAAGTATTATTGTCGAATCCCGGTTTTTCCGGAATCTGACAGTTCCACGATTTTTCAAATTTCTCCCTGATTGCCCTGTCAGAAACCTTCTGATAACCCGGAAAATAGGCAGACATTGCACCGAAATCGCTTGCACCCTGAACGTTATTATGGCCTCTCAAAGGATATGCGCCAGTACCAGGCCTGCCATAGTTGCCGGTAACGAGAAGAAGGTTGGATATAGCAGTGGATGTATCACTTCCAGCCTGATGCTGGGTCACCCCCATTGCCCACAGAACAACGGTCTTTTTTGATTCGTGTATGTATTCTGCGATTTTTACGATCTGTTCACCAGAAATTCCTGTAATTTCTTGTGCGAAATCGATGGTAAAATGATCGATGCTCTCTTTAAACTCGTCAAAGTTGTTAACCCTGTTCTTTATAAAGTTCCTGTCCTCCCATCCCTTATCGATTATATATTTTGTAACAGCACTTATCCACACAAGATCAGTACCAGGTTTGGGATGAATGAATATATCCGCTCTTCTTGACATCTCATGCTCCCTCAAGTCCGCCACAATGAGTTTCTGCCCCCTCAACTTGTGCGCTCTCTTAACACGCGTGGCCAGCACAGGATGCGATTCTGCAGTGTTTGTTCCAACCGCAATAACAAGGTCCGCCTCGTAAATGTCATTGATTGATCCGGCATCCCCACCATATCCAACAGTTCGCCACAACCCTGTGGTTGCAGGGGCCTGGCAGAATCTGGAACTGTTGTCGATATTATTTGTCCCGAATACCTGTCTCGCAAGCTTCTGCATCAGGAAAGCTTCCTCGTTGGTACCTTTTGATGATGCAATGAACTGTATGGAATCCCCGCCGTATCTTGTTTTGACTTCTGTCATTTTGTATGAAACGAGTTCAAGTGCCTCGTCCCACGTCGCCCTCCTGAACCTTCCGTTCTCGCGGATCAGTGGCGATGTCAATCTTTCAACACTGTTCACAAAATCCCAGCCGAATTTCCCCTTGATGCAGGTTGATATGCCATTTGCAGGTGATTCCGGTTTTGGCTGGACCTTGAGAATTTCCCTTCCCCTGGTCCACATCTCAAATGAGCATCCGACTCCGCAGTATGTGCAGACTGTCTTTGTCTTCTTAATGCGGGATTCCCTCATCTTTGCCTCAATGTTGCTAATTGCCATAACCGGCTTCATGCCTATCTCAGGCTCGACTGATTTTACGATATCTATCATTTTCTGCTTTGTATCTTTCTTTATTCCGGTAAGAAATCCTGCCCTCCCGATCATGGTCTTTTCCATAAGAGCATTAACAGGACACACAGTTACACAGTGACCGCAGGAAACGCATGATGAGTCATTTATGGCAACGTCATTATCCCATACAACCCTTGGCCTCTCCCTGGTCCAGTCAATGTGAAGGGTTTCATTAACCTGTACATCCTGGCATGCCTCCACACATCTTCCGCAAAGTATACACTGGTTAGGGTCGTAAACGTAGAAGGGATTTGTATCATCAACCGGGTAATTCTTCGGTTCAAATGGATACTTCTGGATATCTATGCCCAGATCATGAACTGTATTGTGAAGAGCACAATCACCATTGTTGTTATCGCATACGGTGCAGTACATATCATGGTTGTGCAGCAATCTCTGCGTAGCTTCCATCCGGGATTCCGCAGCCTTTTCGCCGGATAATTCAACTGTTACACCATCCTCAAGGGTGGTGGAACAGGATCGAACAATTTTTCCGTTTACGCTTACCATGCACGTATCGCAGCTCTGAATTGGCCCCAGGCTTGGGTGATAGCAGACGTGGGGAATGTCCAGGCCATTCCCAAGCAGTGCCTGAAGAATTGTTTGACCGGTTACACCCTCCAGAATTTTTCCGTCAACCCTGAACGTGATTTTATCCGTGTTCAAATTTTAACGACCCCATGAGACAGATACCGTTCCATCTGATAAGTGGAATAGTCATTATACTCTAATAATAAATAGTCAATGAAAATACTTAAAGGTTACCCGGTGACTTCAAATCGTATATCTTGTATGAACGTCTGGAATTGTTCTTTTAGTAGTTGTGAATTGATCTCCTGTCCCAACCGTGCTTTCGTTCAAAGATAACATTATTTCCATGTTCCGCAGACTTTGATATGAGGGTGATCTTCACTCAAAAATAAGCTTAAATTAGTTGTTGCTATGTTGAGATGATTCGGATGGATTATGATGATTACTATTCAAGGAAATTGATCTCCCTGAAGGAGAGGATTCCAAAAGAAAACCATGAAAGGGAACTGTGGTCAGAGAAAACCCTTGAACCCTGGAATAATTCAACCGGTTATGAGGAGGGAAATTTTGAGAACTCCTCAGGGATTAAAAGTGATTATTACTACAACAGTGAAGATATCCCCAAAGATACCGAGAGCAGTGATTTGGGGAAACCCGGGGAATTTCCTTTCACACGCGGCATATATCCAAATATGTATCGAGGCAGACTCTGGACCATGAGGATGTTCTCAGGGTTTGGAACTCCCGAGGACACAAACAGGAGACTCAAATATCTAATAAAGCATGGAGAATCCGGACTGAGCATAGCATTCGACATGCCCACGCTCTACGGTTATGACTGTGATAACGACCGTTCTCATGGAGAGGTGGGGAAATGTGGGGTCAATGTATCTTCCCTGAAGGACATGGAGGTGATCTTCAGGGGTATTGATCTTTCCAAGGTCAGCACTTCCATGACCATCAATGCTCCTGCGGCGGTTCTGACAGCCATGTACATCGCAATCGCAAAGAAACAGAAAATACCCCTCAATCAGGTTGCCGGTACTGTTCAGGCTGACATCCTTAAGGAGTACATTGCCCAGAAAGAATGGATGTATCCTCCCGAGGCCCACATAAGGATAATAAGGGATATGATGACATACTGCACAGAAAATGTTCCCAAATGGAATTACATCAGCATCTCGGGTTACCATATAAGAGAGGCTGGATCCAGTGCTGCTCAGGAACTCGCCTTCACACTGGCGGATGGATTTTACTACGTTGACCTGGGCATAAAGTCAGGCCTTAGTGTGGACGATTTTGCCCCCAGGCTTTCATTCTTCTTCAACAGTTCCATCAACTTCTTTGAGGAAATCGCCAAGATGAGGGCAGCAAGAAGGATATGGGCAACCGTAATGAAGGAAAAATATGGCGCAAAGAATAACAGGACAATGCTACTGCGTTTCCATACCCAGACTTCGGGATACACCCTGACATGGCAGCAGCCGCTTAATAATATAGTAAGGACCACCATTGAAGCCATGGCTGCCGTTCTGGGCGGTACACAGAGCCTTCACACAAATTCATACGACGAGGCGTGGGCTCTCCCCTCTGAACAGGCGGTGAAGGTCGCGCTGAGGACACAGCAGATAATAGCTGAGGAGACAGGAATTACCCATACCATAGATCCACTCGGAGGTTCGTATTATCTGGAGTGGCTGACTGATCAGATGGAAGAAAGAGCCTATGAATACTTCGATAAGATAGAGAAAATGGGAGGCATGCTTGAGGCAGTAAAGAAGGGTTACATACAGAAGGAAATTGCAGCCACGTCCTACAGGAGACAGATGAGGATAGAGAACGGTGAGGAGGTCATGGTGGGAGTCAACAAGTACAAGGAGGAAAATGAGAAGCCCATAGGGATACTGCGTATTTCCAGGAAGGCGCAGGAAAACCAGATTCAGAGGCTTGCCAGGGTTAAGAGCACCAGATCAGAGAAGAAAGTTGAGGAATCACTTTCACGGCTTGAGGAGGCCATGAAGAATCCTGATGAAAATCTGATGCCCTATTACATTGATGCTGTGGAAGCATACTGTACGCTTGAAGAGATTTCTAATGTCGGGAGGAGAGTATTTGGCGGATGGAAAGAACCAGTCATTGTTTAAGGATAAACCGATAAAAATTCTGCTGGCCAAGCCCGGCATAGACGGCCATGACAGGGGAATGTTTGTCCTCGCACGGGCCTTCAGGGATGCGGGCATGGACGTACTTTATGCTGGCCTGCTTCCGACCCCTGAAGATGTTGTGGATACCGCAGTCAACGAGGATGTTGATGTCATAGCGCTCAGCCTTCTCAACGGTGCACACCTCACAGTCTTCAAAAAGGTCATGGATCTTATCAACAAGAGAAAAATCGATGACATAGCGGTTGTTGGTGGCGGTACGATACCCGATCAGGACAAACCCAAGCTCGAGAAGATGGGGATAACAGGTAATTATGGCCCGGGAACTCCACTCAAGGTGATCATTGATCACATCACGGAGAGAGCAACTGAAGCCAGAAGCAGGAAAAACAGGAATTAGCTGGTTTCATTGAACGTTGATGAGCTTTTTGAAGGGATAAGGAAAAGGGATCTGAGATCAGTATCCAGATCCATAAGCATATTTGAGGATGATCTGCAGTCCTCGAAAGCAGATGAACTGATGAAGAGAATTTACCCTATAACCGGCAGGGCCCATATAATTGGCATAACGGGACCGCCCGGCGTTGGAAAGAGCACCCTCATGGGCAGGCTTTCAAAGAGAATGAAAGAGACCGGAAAAGATCCGGCACTGGTTGCCATTGATGCTTCCAGTCCCTTTTCCCGTGGTTCATTTCTTGGCAACAGGATCAGAATGCAGGATTCTCTTAGAGAGAATGGAATCTTTATGCGCTCGCTGTCCAACCGCGGGTTCAAGGGCGGGCTTTCTCTCTCTGCTCTTGGGGCTGTGAAGGTTCTCGATGCGTCGGGTTTTGATCCAATAATAATAGAAACGGTGGGTTCAGGACAGTCCGATCTGGACATAATATCAATTGCAGATACAACAGCTGTGATACTTGCACCAGGTCTCGGTGATGAGATACAGGCCATAAAAGCCGGTATAATGGAAATAGGAGATATTTTTGTCGTCAATAAGATCGACAGGGAAGGGGCGTTCCTTGCAATGAAGGATATCCAGGATACACTTTCGCTTGGAAAATCTGGCAATTGGATAAAACCTGTGATAGGGACCAACAGCCTCACAGGAGAAGGACTGGATGAACTCATAAATGAAATAGATCAACATAAAAAATTCCTTGGAAATGGATCCGGGAGAGATACCAGGCCGACATCTGAATTGTACCTGCTCCTTGAGAACAGGATCAGGAAACTCATTGAAAGTTATGTGTCCGATGATGAAAGCACGGCAGACATTGTGAGCCTTGTAAGGTCTAGAAAAATAGACCCTTATGAGGCATCCGAGGCAATAATCAGGAAAAGTTTTGGCCATGTCGGTAAGAATTGAATGGACCACTGATTTGGAACTGAGCTTTTGTTAACATGAGAAATTATTCTGATTTTAACTGGCAAGATTTGATTCTTTGTTTTCTTGGGTACTAGCACGAATATGGAACCAATGTCAACGTAATCCAGATACAAAAAAAGAGTCTTTCCGGTTCAGGTTATCCTGTTCCTGTGTGATTTTAGACCGCTATATGGTATTAGCATGCAAAATTATATAAATGCACCAAGCCGTTTATATTTTGGGTGGACAAACGATGTTAACCGGAAAGAAGTTCGTTATCCTTGCTGCCGTGATCCTGGCACTGATCATGGTAGTGCCCGCGTCATATATCATTTCCGCCGATCTGATTGGTCATAAACCGCTTCCGGCAATATCAACAAATGACAGTTACGCAAGCCAGAGTTGGGCCTTCAATTTTGATGCCAACGACTATAACATTGCAAACCTGTCAAACGAAAGTGCCTCCTTCCGACAGCCAGGGTACAGTTCGTCATTTCTTAACCTCTCTATGGAGCTTCTTGAAATTCCTTACGGTGGGATACCATATGCGAACGAAAGACCTCCTCAATTCTACTTCGGTTTCATGGTAACGGGATCTGTAATGGCAAGCACTCTTCCCACGGGTGTTATGGTCTCATACAACAGTTCCTTGCCATCATATTTTGCATCGGATCAGCCTTTCTTCATAATATCAAACGAGGGATACTTTGAAACAATAAACGCAACAGAAATGAACGTTTCTGGTTTTCAGGCTTGGGGCGGAGCATCTCATATAATCCAGCTGGTCAATCAGTCTAATTACAACGGAAAGAATCCATATCGTTTCGTATTCAACGATGGCATTGGTGCAGCATTCTATAGTATTGAGCCGAATCAACCCTTCATCTTCAATTTCAATTTTACCCTCCTCGGACTGTCCAAGCCTGTGTATAACGATATGCTGATTCAATTGATGGATGTCAATTCCACGGCCGGAAGCACCGGTTTTGTTGTTACAGATTCTCATCCATACGATAGCACGCAGAACAGCGATGCTTTAATAAATTTCCAATCACCCCACATGAAAGTAGCATACTGTGAGAATTTACTTCGATCATCTTCTTCACCTTTGTCCACCGCCGACTTGGTAACTGGAAGCATCATTCAGGATTCAATTAGCGCATCCACCAGATCATATGACGTCCTCCTACCTCAAATCCAGGATGCAGAATCAGAA
>JAJYEP010000053.1 GCA_021785735.1 Thermoplasmata archaeon
ATGCATCCATCATACATGACGAGATCCGGGAGATCAGGGATTTCTGGTATTCCAGAAAGGATACCAAACTTGAGATCCAGATTGACGAACCTGCGCTGACAACGCATCCGGAAGAGATGGATATAGGTGTGAATTCGCTCAACAGATCCATGGAAGGTATACAGGGATGTGAATTCTCCCTGCACGTCTGTTACAGCACGGATTACAACATACTGTATCGCAGGATTGGTGACATGGGCTTCCAAGGCTATAACCTTGAATTTGCCAACAGGATAGTTTATGACAGACCTGGAGGAAGTGTGGTTTATGATCCCTACAAGACTGTAAAGGATTTTGTGGATTATTCAGGTGGGACATTCCTCGGTCTGGGTGTGACAGATGTTCATATCGACGAAGTGGAGAGCACGGATCTGATATACCATAGGATCAATACCGCGCTGAAATACATCGACCCGGAGAAACTGAGAATAAATCCGGACTGTGGACTCAGGACCAGAAGCAGGGATATTGGGTACAGCAAGCTCAAGAACATGGTGGATGCCAGAAACATGGTGCTCAAGGAACTTCAGTAATATCATCTCCATTAAATTTATTTAACGGCGATGGAATCCGCAACATAAGACGCAGGCCTAGTCAAAAAAGTTCTTTGGCGGGCTTCTTTTTCTCCGAAGTAGCAAGGCAACATATGATATATAAATCCCTATTGCTGCGATTATTGCAAGGTTGGCAAACAGGGAAACATAATTACCATTCTGTATCTCAACGTTGTCGCTGGTGGTCAGGTATCCGTTGGAAAGGAATGCAACAACCTTGAAATAATAGGTCGACACATTTGGAACCATCGTGATGACCTGTGACGTTGCACCCGCTGGAACCTTTATCATGTGAGGCGAATCAAACGAAGGAGAGGTGGAATAGAAAATTTCGAAGTAGGAAACATTTCCCTCATTGAAATTGTAGCTCCAGGAAATGTAGTAAATGGAAAACAGGAGGGAAAAAGACCTGTTGATCTTGACAACCAAATTATTGAAGATTCCCATGAAGTTCATCGTGACATTATCTGAAATGTTCGTGGAAAACGTGGAATTCATCCAGTGGATCCTGTAATTGGGATATTTGAAACTCACGGATGAAAATCCAGGCTTCAGGAATAGGATAAAGTAACCACTCGACGTGGTATATGCGTAGGAAAAATCGGATGAAACGTTTACGCCGGACAGCGGGAAACCAAAGGTGTAATCCGTCACATTTCCCGAAAGGGTGATTATGCTGCTGTTAACGGGTACCATCTCAATCTGAACAGTGTAGTTCGCTCCCGGATCAAAAAAATACCTTTCTGACAGGTTATTGAAATTTCTGAGCGAAAGATTGAGGTAGTGGTTGCCAGGGCTCACATTAATGGTGGACAACCCAATGCTGGTGTACATTATTCCGTCAACATTAAGGTCAGCCGCACCTGGAAAAACGTCAAGCGACAAGTTCGCGGGGTATGGGCTGAGGGAATAATTCACATATTTCTGTGTTCCGACTGTTATGTTTTCTGAAATCCGATGATATCCCGGTGAAAAAACGCCGACGTTATTTTGCCCGGCGATGTATGGGATTGAAAGATTGTTGAATCTGTCCAGAGTGAAGTTGTAATAATAGAAGAAGTCAACAACTACTGTGACGTTGGTACTGTATCCCGATACAGGGTTTTCAAAATCAGATGGAATAAGTACTATGTCTGGTACCGTTATGTTTCTGGTAAGGTTGAACGATTGCAGTTCAGCTGTGATCTCATATTTCCCGGCCGATCCGAAATTAATGACGTTCCCGGAAACGCTTGATCCCGTTGAATTGACAGACCACTTTATGCTACCTGCAGTGTAACCCGGAACGAAAAATGTGTAGGACGGGTTTGGTGCAAAATCACCATTGAACATTATACCTTCAGCAACAGGCGCACTGCCAAGTATATATGTGTCAGGAGGCTTCGTAGAGTGTGAAGTGTTCAAGTAACCATGATCGTATGTGATGGAAATTGTGTCATACCCGGAACCAAGGGAAGAAAATCCACGCTCAAAATAAGATTGTGGAACAGCAACCAGATTTCCCGCATGCAATGATATGCTGGAGAAAGAGGCAGATGGTATGGTCGTAAAGTTTCCCTGCGGATCGGTGATCTCAGCCCCCAGAGAGTCGTTGAACCAGCCCCCCCTCATGAAATAGGCATTGAGGTCCATCACAGATGAACCCGCTTTTCCGTAAAATTCCGTACCCACTTTTTGGATTGTGAGGGGGAGGACAATATGGCTTCCGGAGTAGGAAAGCGGGCGGAAATTCTGGAAGATCATGCCACCGGAGGCACCAATGAAACCATAAGAGGCATTCTTCCCATAAATCTTGATCCCAAACTTGAGGAAGTTGAGGGGGTTTGAATAGAATGACAGGAAGTAATAGTCGCTTCCATAAAGGATGCTGTTATTCCCGACTGAAACGGAAAGGCTGGCACTCATGGTTGAATAGTTGAATCCGGTGCCCGATACCTCTACGACGGATCCGAAAGGCTGCATAACCAATCTAGAGATGTTGAGAAGATTAGAAACTATGGGCGTACCAAGCCCCGTAACCGGGTTCCACCCCGCTGATGCATAATAATAACCGTTATTGCCGGACGTTATCTGGGTGAATGCCTGAGTGTAATATCCTGTGGATGCAACAAAATAGAGCATTGGTGATACAAGTCCCAGGCTCCGGCCGTTGAATTGATCCATCATGGCTATGATAGCTGCCCAGACAGGAGTGGAAAGGCTCGTTCCACCAACAAACATGGAGTTTCCCTGGGATATTATCTCAACTCCAGTCTGTGGACTTGCGTCAAGCGACACGTCGGGGACTCCTCTGCTTGTGGAATTCTTGATCATCAGCCTCTGCCATGCAGGAACATTAAAATAGCTGCTGAATCCGCCTCCGCTTCCGTAGGTGGTTCCCTTACTGAACCCTCCCCATGCGGACTGTGTAAACACTCCGTTGAAAAGTCCGAGCGTCGTTCCACCCACTGCCAGTACGTAAGGATCTGATGCTGGAAAATTAAGCGCAAGTCCTGATGTGCCATCATAGGCACCCTGATCGCCTGAAGCCGCAACCACGGTTATGTTATAGAGTGTAGCATTGTAAAATACATTATTCATAGCGTTGAGCATCCCGGCATTCTGTGATGGATTCTCATAGCTTCCCCAGCTGATGGAAATAATGTTTGCCAGTCTGTTCTTCACAACGTATGAAAGACCGTTGTCAAGGCCATTTGAAGCGTCGGGAGAGAGGACAAGTAATATCTTTGCATAAGGTGCCATCGCATGGGCCCATTCAACATCAAGGGAAGTCTCAACCGCCCATGAATAATTGTAAGCCATCGGTGTCTTGTTCTGGTAAATTATCTGTAGATTTACTGGGGGAAGATTTGCTGCATAGTCGAAAGCCCTCAAATCATAGCTGAGCTGTGGGTCGCCATAGGCGTCAATTATTGCGATTGTCTCATTTTTTCCATTTATTCCGTGCTGATAATCCCATTTGAATGAATATGCAGATGCTATCTGGGATGGCAGTAGGGGAAAGTTGTTAGAATTCACGGAAGTATAGTTAAGGAGTGGATAGTAGAGAAAACTGTTTTCAATTGGCTTCAGTGAAAACATTTCCTCCAACGAGAGTATTTCCTGCGATCCGTTCAGGATTTTTCCCTGATTCCCAAACAGCTCTATAAAATAGCCGTAATTCACAACATCAATTCCGGCTGGACTCAATTCCCTGAAGAGCGAAGTGTATGCTGCATTCGAGGAAGCTGGATTATAGAGTTCTATGGATGCAGTACTGTTCCCGGCTTTCTGAATCTGAGGGTTTATGATCATGGACGAATAATCCTGCGATGAAACGCCTGCAAAATATGTGAATGACAAACAGACAATGAAAATGGCAGTAACGAGCGCAACGATCCTTTTCATTCGATACCTACAAAAGGTAATTATCAGATATTAAATATACGTAACGCGAAAATGGAACTGAGTTTTAGTGACAACCACCTGAGGGAGATTTTTAGGGAGTACTATTCGGCATTTATTCCAAACGGTCCCGAGATGATATCATCAAGGGAAATAGGATATATACCATTCGGTGGATCAATGACGAGACACCTTAACATACCCACGCATGACGAGCTCAAAAAGTTTGTGAGGCAGAAGGTACCCAGACACATCTACTATTCCGCAGCTTATTACAGGAATTCCTCTGAAAGAAACATGCAGGATAAGGGGTGGATGGGTTCAGAACTGATCTTCGATCTCGATGCGGATCACATCAAGGATGCAGACAAACTTTCCTATGGTGAGATCCTTGAGCAGGTCAAATCACATACAATTAGACTAGTTGAGAAATACCTCGTGGGCGATTTCGGATTCAATCCGGAAGAGATCAAGATATTTTTCTCTGGGGGCAGGGGATACCATGTGCACATCGTAAGTGAAAAGGTCTATGCCATGGATGCAGATATGCGAAGAGAAATATCCAATTATGTGAGGGGAGAGGGTCTCAGCATTCAGGACATAAGGAAGACAATTCGGCATGTTGATATTGAGGAATCCGGATGGATAGGATCATTCGACCGATACCTTTCCAGTTTCTATTCAGGACTCCACAATGAGAGCGAGAACAAAATCCTGAAGGAGATCATGGGAAGCAGGTCATCACGTTATGCTGAAAAAATCAACAATAAACTGGTTGACAGGGTACAGAGACTGACCATTCTATCTACGCCCGGAATCAAGAAATATTCCATAATGGACGAGGACGATGAGACTGTTGCTGGTCAACTCCTGAACAGATTCGTCGATTCGAACCTCTGCGAAATAGACAGTCCGGTGACCTCTGATCTTCATAGACTGATACGGTTACCGGGCAGTCTACATGGGAAGACCGCTATGATGGTGAAGCAGGTCGAAATGGATTCTCTTGGAAGTTTTAACCCTCTCACAGAAGCCATACCCGACCCTTTCAAAAATGGAGAAGATAATGTTGACATAAGAACTAAAACAAGCATAATTATGAATGATCAGAGTTTCGACCTAAATGCGGGAAGGGACAAGCTGCCAAGATATCTTGCCCTGTATTTGGTCGCCTCAGGAAAGGCACAATTTATATAATTTATTATTTGATAATTATTGTAAAAAGTTTAATATAGGTCGCACAGATATTGAAAAAGGTGATATTTTGGAACTCAAAAAGAGCAAGACACTTGAGAATTTAAAAGCTGGATTTGCGGGTGAAAGTCAGGCGAACAGAAGGTACCTGTACTTTGCACAGAAAGCGGACGAAGAGGGATATCAGGAAGTTGCCACAACCTTCAGATCGACAGCAGACGGGGAAACTGCTCATGCATTCGGGCACATGAAATATCTGCAGCAGGTGGGCGACCCTGTTACGGGAGAACCAATAGGGACAACTGAGCTCAACCTGAAATCCGCCATTGCAGGTGAGACCTATGAATACAGTCAGATGTATCCCGGATTTGCAAAGGTGGCAAGAGAAGAGGGGTTTGAGGACATAGCACACTGGTTCGAAATCCTTTCAAAGGCGGAGAAGGCCCACGCTAAGAAATACGAGGACACACTTAGCAAGATAAAAGCGTGATTTTACGTCTCCACAGAACATAAGCAGATCCGAAATCCTGCCTTACAGACAGTATGGCAGGGAAAGGGATCGGATAACAAAGCATATAATATCATTGGAGAACAGCAGAAGAATATCCTCATCGACGTTCAGCTATCTGTTCGAGAACAGAGAAACAGTTATGAACCAGATAAATGAAATGATTTACATTGAGAGCATAGAAGACGAGTCAGAGATTGAGGACCTTATCAATATTTATTCGGAACAGCTGCCTGACGAAAGGACTCTGAGCGTGACGATGTTCATAGAAATCACCGACGAGAAGGTTCTGAAGGAATCCATGCAGAAACTGAGCGGAATCGAAAACACCATATATCTTATATACGACAACAATGAGATAAAAGCAATTCCCGAAGCCGGGAGATCGACCGGCAATCTTGAATCAACACTTCAATACCTGAAATTTCGATTCAGCGGATCAGACCTGCAGAAGTTCAGGAACTCCACTAACGCATTCATAGAATGCAGGAAACAGGGATATCAGGAAGTGGCTAGGATCCCGAGGGAACTGCTGGACAATCTCAAGAGTGAACTCTCCGAGTGAATATTTTTTGCAAAATTAGAAGAACTGCCAATCCTTTTGAATTATTTATTGAACAAACATTTATCATAACAAGTTACAATCTGGATAAGGTTTAGATGTTCGCGCTCAACGAGTCGGAATCAGAAGTATTGAAATTTGTCACGGAATTTGCCCAGAAAGAGATCAAACCTCTCGCCAGAGAGATTGACGAAAAGATGGAGGTGCCTGAATCACTCATACAGAAAATGCGTGAAATGGGTCTGTTCTCATCATATATTCCTGAAAAATATGGCGGATCCGGTTTAAGTTTTAGTTTTCTCATTCAAGTTATTGAGGAAATTTCCAAGGCATGTCCCAGCACCTCTCTCGTGCTGGACGGTGCTCTTACGCTCTTTGCTGAACCGGTTATAATGTTTGGCAGCGAGGATATAAAGCAAAAATACCTTCCAAGAGTAGCCGGGGGAGAGATAGGCGGCCTGGCGATAACAGAGCCAGGTGCAGGTAGTGATGCCGCCTCCATAACAACCTCAGCCGAGAAAGTTGGGGACAGCTACGTGATCAACGGAACCAAAACATTCATCTCGAATGGCAGACTTGCTAAATTTTTTGTGTTTGACGCAGTTACTGATAAGTCCAAGGGACACAGAGGCATCACTGCATTCGTGGTAGATGCAGGAACTCCAGGGCTTAGGATCAGCAGGGACATACACAAGATGGGAATACGGGGCTCAAGCACTGTGGAACTTGTATTCGATAACATGAAGGTACCATCCTCAAACATACTGGGAAAACTCAACGAAGGGTTCAAGGTAATTATGGAGACGCTGGATGCCGGCAGGGTCGGGGTTGCTGCACAGGCACTGGGAAT
>JAJYEP010000054.1 GCA_021785735.1 Thermoplasmata archaeon
CTCTGGATACACACCCTCAACAGAAAAGGCGGATTTGCAATAGGATACAGATATTACATGAAGGTCGGCTTCATTGTGGCTCTTCCCGTGCTCACTGTGACCCTCCTGTCCCTGTACCTTCTATAGTACGATAGAGGCATGCAGGTCATGGCGCCTGCGAAAATTACGCACAGCGTTTTCCGGCTGATCGAATTCATTCAGTGGATCATGCTATGTATGATGTGCTGTCGGAATCGAACCTGTTCACTATCTTCAGCCTGGAACCGTCTCCGCCATGCACCTGGAGAAGCTCTGGATACACAGACCACAGATCACCGTTGCTCAGGATCGAAGCGGGATGGCTTGGCCCAAAGTATTCCCTTGTTACAAGCGCGGTCATGGCTCTCGCCTCCGCCTCGTTTATGAATCCGACAGAATGCAGGTACTCATGCGCGAGAATGGAGAATACGAATGAATTGAACTCCAGCGGAGACCTGGCAATCCTGCTCATGGCGTTAACCAGAGACTCGTTCATGACGATGTAATTGCCTCCAACCTGCCAGTATGCACCCACGGTGGCGGGCAGATCCGAAAGAGCAAGGCCGAGACCGGATCTCTCGAGTCCGGTGACCTTCCTCACAGATCTCTTGACAATCTGAAATATCCCGTCATAGCTCATCCTGGCATTCACCAGTTCGTCCTGGTGGTAACCGCTCGAACGCAAACTCCGGCCGGGCTCTTTCCCCGCGGAAATGTTTTCGTGTTCCCACCTTTTATAATCAGTATCTCTTGATATATACTCAAACAAAAAACCACCAGACCACACAGATCAAGCCGGTATAAATAGATTGCATCATTGCGGCATTATCAAATCTTGGTTGATTTTCAGGTATCCTGTAACTGTTTAGCTTTTTGCTGTCCCGGAAGGATCCGTTTGCCTCGATCTGCAAATTTTGCGATTCGGATAAAGTCCATATTGCGCGTAAAGTTATCAACAAAAAGTTGACAATGTCATCATTGCACACAGTAGAAGGTGATCCTATCGTGACCGGATAAGGATATTTTCCATTCCTGTTGTATAATTTCCATAAAATGGACATATATCGTTTCGTCGGAATAGAGATAAAATTCGGAAAAAAATTCTCATGAAAATGAATTGGAATGAACTAAAAAAATAATATTTTCCGGATAAATAAATATCCGGGTCCATTGAATTAAGATTTGCGCGTGAACTTTACCCCTGGTCCCACTGGAATGGTTTTTGGCCTTATGCTGTTGATTATGATTGCAAAGCTCGTGTAGGCTGCAAAGAATGCGGCAAGGATGCCAAAGTATCCACCAATATGCGTCCACATTGTGCTGCTGTATATTGCGCCAATCCCTAGCGCTATAAAGGCGATCCAAAGTGTCAGGAACGTCAGGTTCAGCGTTGTGTTGAGCATCATGGCTCCGCCCCACATATACAGGGTGAATATTCCCCACAGGACGAGAGACCAGCCAATGGCCACCGCTGGAAGAACCGTGATTATGTGCATATCCGCGAGAAGATTGAGAAGTGCATAGAATTCCCAGAATGCCCCGTAGCTCGTAAAGGCAGTGAACCCAAATGTGTTGCCACGCCTCATTTCCCAGGAACCGGCGATCAGCTGGGCCAATCCTCCGTAAGCGACCGCCAGCGGGACCACAACTCCGACGCCGGCAGCTCCGATAAACCCTGCGTTTATGAAGCTGAGCAGGAACGTTGTAAAAGCGAATCCTGCAAGACCCAGGGGAGCCGGATCGGCCGCGAGCGCCTTATTAAAGGGGTTTGCTTCTCCAGTTTCCATCATGTCACCACTCTCCGAACAGCAAAATTAATACTCGTTTTGCCATACCGAATATAAACATATTCTATATTTAATTGTTACTACCAATAACTGTGCGGAAACTATTTATAAGATGCTTTTCATAGACATTGTTATGGCAGAAAAGTCTGAAAACAGAGAAGTACTTCCCACCGAGGAAAGATATCATCCAGGAATAGGTTCTTTCGAGAACGTATACAGGGAATCTATCGACCACCCTGACGAATTTTGGTCCAAAGCGGCCACGGTTCTTGACTGGAACAGGCCATGGGATAAAATACTCGATGATAGCAAACCTCCGTTTTACAGGTGGTTCGTTAACGGGAAACTTAACGTTTCCTACAACGCGGTAGACAGGCACATAATTTCACACCGAAGAAACAAGGCAGCCTATATGTGGATAGGTGAGAATGGTGAGGAGAAGATAATCACCTATGACGGGCTCTATAGAAGAGTGAACAACCTTGCTTCCGCTCTTATAAATCTTGGGATAAAGAAGGGAGACAGAATACTCATTTACCTGCCCATGATTCTGGAAGCCCCTGTTGCAATGCTGGCTGCGGCAAGAATCGGTGCTACATTCTCATTTGTCTTTGCTGGTTTCGGAGCAACCGCAATAGCCGAAAGGATTGAGGATGCGAAGGCAAAGATGGTCATCACTGCCGATGGTGGTTACAGGAATGGAAAGATCGTCGAACTCAAGAAGGTTATTGACGAAGCACTTGAACAGACATCCACCGTTACCAACGTAATTGTCGTCAGGAGAACAGGCCATAATGTTTCAATGGAG
The DNA here is from genome assembly GCA_021785735.1 of Thermoplasmata archaeon. Classification (GTDB taxonomy): domain Archaea; phylum Thermoplasmatota; class Thermoplasmata; order Thermoplasmatales; family Thermoplasmataceae; genus JAKAFX01. The sequence continues at coordinate 2,614 of JAJYEP010000054.1, forward strand.
GAGGGCCGCGACATCTGGTACCATGAGATTGTGGGTGACGGGATGACCTACGTAAAGCCTGTCGAGATGGACTCCAATGATCCTCTTTACATTCTCTACACATCGGGTACAACCGGTAAACCCAAGGGTGTTGTCCATGGAAATGGGGGATACGCCGTGTGGATTGCAAATACGATGAAGTGGGCATTCAATCCTGATGAGGATGACAGATGGTGGTGTGCAGCCGATATTGGATGGGTCACCGGCCACAGTTACATTGTGTTCGCACCGCTCATCCTGGGACTGACATCGATAATGTACGAAGGGTCGATCACCTATCCTGCACCTGACCGGCTCTGGGAAATCATTGAAAGGTACAGGGTCAACATCCTCTACACTTCACCGACAGCGATCAGGACTCTCATGCGTTTCGGGGAAAAATACCCCAAGATGCATGATCTCTCCACTCTTAAGGTTCTGGGGACTGTGGGGGAACCAATAAACCCTGCTGCGTGGAAATGGTACTATGAGAATATCGGCAATTCAAAGTGCCCGATTATCGATACCTACTGGCAGACAGAAACGGGTGGTTTCGTTATATCTCCATCTCTTGGGCTTGGATTACCTCCGCTGAAACCGGGATCGGCAACTTTTCCGATGCCGGGAATAGATCCCGTGATTCTCGACGAAAGCGGGAAAGAGGTGAGAAGAGGAGAAAAGGGATTCATAGCCTACCGAAAACCATGGCCGGGCATGTTCCTGACGTTGAACAACGATCCGGAGAGATTCAAGAAGACTTACTTTGAGAAATTCAACGGTATGTACTACTGTGGAGACTACGCTGTGAGGGATAACGATGGATATTACTGGCTTCTTGGCAGGGCAGACGAGGTGCTCAAAGTGTCAGGCCACAGACTGGGCACCATAGAAATCGAGGACGCATTGATTTCCTCCAAGGAGGTTGCTGAAGCTGCCGCCTTTGGGAGGCCGGATGAGATTAAAGGAGACAGCATAGTGACATTTGTTGTCATAAAGGACGAATTTAAGGGAACACCGGAAATTGTGTCCACACTACGCAAGCGAATCAGAGAGGAACTCGGTCCAATATATGTTCCCGACGAGATCCACATTGTCAGCACCCTACCGAAAACAAGGAGCGGCAAGATAATGAGGAGGGTCGTGAAGGCAGTATTTCTTGGACAGTTACCTGGCGACATAAGTACTCTTGAGAGCTCCGCCTCCGTGGACGAGATTAAGGCTGCCATCGACGAATTCAAAAAAGAAACCAGCAAATAAGATAATGTGAGATAGATGACACGAGAATTGTCATCTATTTCAAAAACTATTTTTGTAAATTCCATCCTAATTTGAAGATAATTATTCATAAATAATGCTGCGTGATTCCAGCCTGTGCTTGAGATATATTCTGGAAACAGCAGAGCCGATATCGATACACTCGGAGCTTACCTCTCATCTTTGAGGATTGGATCAGTAGAGGTTCTAAAAGAATCTAAGGATGGGCACCAGACCCATGGGGGGTGTGCAGTTCTTTCTCCCTTTGCCAACAGAATCAGGAAAGCAGAATATACGTTTGAGGGCGTCAAGTACAGTCTGCCAAAGAACTCCGGTGAACACTCTATACATGGACTTCTCAGGGACTATAGATGGAATATCGAAAAATCTGTAAATAACAAGGTTGCTGTTTTAAGCAGCGTGCTGAAGCACCCCGGTTATCCTTCTGAATTGTACTCGAAATTGACCTATTCGATTTCAGAGGACAGTTTTTCAGTCGGTTATTTGGCTTTCAATACAGGGTCCGCCAACTGTCCACTACTGATCGGTTTTCATCCATACTTCCTGACCGGAAATAAATGGAAACTGGACTACAGGGGCAACATCATTAAACTGTTGTACAGGGATCAGTTTTTTCCCAGTGGAGAGACAGAAACTGCTGATCTCAAGTCAGAGGACCTGCATATATCTGCGCTGGATAACTGCTTCCGCTTTGACGGAGATCTCCGGTTGATCTCTGATAACGGAACTCTTCTGATCAGGAGATCGAACATGCCATATTTGGTGATCTACAATGGAACCTTTGCGGGAAACGACTCTGTGGCAATTGAGCCCATGACGGGAGCGCCTGATGCCTTTAACAATGGCATTGGTCTTCTGAGGCTGAGACCCGGTGAGTCCTTCAGTTGTGGCTTTGGGATAACCGTTGAACAGGAAATAATAGGTTCACTCTGATCGGTAAAAATCGATAAAAAATAGAAATAAAATATAAGTGGTGTTGGTATAGGGAATTATGGAACCGACCCCCGGGACTTCCGATTTTGATTTTATAGTGAGCCTTGCTAAAAGGATTATTCCTGTTAAGGCAATATCGCCTTTTGCTGGCGGTAAAGGTGAGTCGGATAGAATTGATAAGATCGAATTCATTCTGAAGGAACTTGGTTATGATACATACACTAGATACGATGTAATTGATGAAAGCCAGACAAAGCGATCCAATCTGGTTCTTAAAATCGGGCATCAGGAGAAGACTTTATGGTTCATCCCGCACGTTGATACCGTTCCTGCAGGGGATATCAATCTGTGGACAAGGGATCCGTTTAAAGCTACCGTCGAGGGAAACAGAATATACGGCAGAGGATCGTCCGATAACCTTCAGGCCGTCTTTCTTTCGCTGTACATGCTTAAGAAGTTTGATCCTTCCAAGCTCAAGTACAATCTTGCAATTGCCTTTGTTGCTGACGAGGAAATGGGAAGCAAATACGGGATACAGTACCTGATATCGCAGAACATATTCCACAAAGATGACCTGGTGATCGTTCCTGATTGGGGTGTCCCGGATGGAAGACAGATCGAGATAGCTGAAAAGAGCATACTGTGGCTGAAATTCACGGTGATTGGCAAACAGGGGCATGCCAGCAAACCTTCTGAGGCAGTCAATGCATCGAAACTGGGAATGAAATTCATGCTCGAACTTGATGCAATGCTCCATGACAGATTCAAGGATACAAATGACCTGTTCAGCCCAAATGTGTCCACGTTCGAAATAACCAAGCATGATTTGAACGTGGAAAATATCAACACGATTCCTGGCAAGGACACCTTCTACATGGACTGCCGTATACTTCCCAAATATGACCTGGATATTGTGCTGGACGAGATAGACAGGTTGCTGAGAAAATTTGAGACAGACAACAAAGTCAAGATCACAATAGAACCGGTTCAGCGTGAGCAATCTCCTCCGCCGACATCCAAGGATTCGGAGATCGTGAAACTACTTTCATCAGCCATAGCGCAGGTATCCGGATCAGAACCGTCGCTGATTGGAATAGGCGGGGGCACGTGTGCAGCATTTTTCAGGAATCTTGGGATAGAAGCTGTTGTTTGGAGCACAGCGTTCAATGAAATCTACCACCAGGTAGATGAATATTGTGTTATCGATCACATCTTCAACGATTTCAAGGTAATGGAGAAAATACTCACAGTATAATTATTCCCCATCTGATTTTGCAAGGTCGCGAAGCCTTCCCTCGCCGTCTATCTCATCCACTATTTCGGCGACCTGTTTCGGCACGTCGGAGCGCCAGTCGCCGCCATTTATCATTTTCTCCCTTATTCTTGTACCGGACCATCTGGCTCTGTTAAGAAGAGATACTGACTGCACCTCGTATTTCTTTTCAGAAAACAGGCGTTTAACCAGCGGATTGTTGGTATAAACCTTGGAAAATTTAGGGGTCAGTGATTCCACATGAGCAACCCAAAGGGGATTCGAATTCACATCCTCTATGGGCACGAGGTAAAAATCATATATCTTGTTTTCTTCAAGCGATCTCGAAATCATCAGGTGTCTTTCTCCTGCCGTGAACGGATCCTTAAGCGTGTGTGAATACTGTGCGCTCCCGATTCCTATTATCACCGAGGAGTTTTCCCGAAGTATGGATCGTATCACCTCAAGATGCCCAAGGTGGAAAGGCTGAAATCTGCCCACTACCAAAGCTCTCATTCCTAAGGTAATCTTATCTAAGACATAAATCTTTGACTATCGATATTTTAATGATAGATATACGTTCGACAGGAAAACATGGTAGTATTCGATTATCGTCATTATGTCCGGGGTGCTGGTATCACATTGTTGCTTGAATGATATCGTTATCGTTAAATAGCGATATCGAATATCCGAAATCATGTATCCATTCAATGAACTGCGTGGACGAAGAGGCTTTCTGCGCCCTTACATAATAAACACTCTCAAGTCTTCTCCAAAAAACGGAGCTGAAATAATGAGCGAACTGGAAATTATGAGCAAGGGATACTGGAGACCCTCGCCAGGATC
>JAJYEP010000055.1 GCA_021785735.1 Thermoplasmata archaeon
ATGATCGCTGATCTCCTGTTCCTCATCCTCTGAAAGCTTGAGTATCCCCTTCAGAGCTGCGACATCATTTCTTCTCATCAAAAAGCCTCCTCAGAAGATCTATCAGAATATTTGAGTCCTCCATGTCAACCTCTATCCTCTTCTTCAGTTTTTCGTTGGAGATAACTGCCTCGTTAAGGTTTTTTAATTCCTTCAGTAGTCTTTCGTTTGCCGTGCGGTAATACCTGAGCTCCCGTTCAAGTTTGTCCATCAGATCAGATACGTCATCCGCATTCATAACGCCTTGAACCTCTTGAGGGAAACTTCGTATATTTCCCCGGATGATCCCAGCAGGTTCAATGCCTCATCCAGTGTGGACTGATCTATGCCCTTCTCCTTCATGGAGTTGAGAATGTTCTCGTAAAGGCAACCCTTCCCGTCCTTATCGTTGTTCTTTATGAAATCAAGGATCATGGATTTTTTCTCCTCCACTTCCTGGTCCCTTGATGACGATGTTAGGCTGTTCCTGATGTTCTCGATGAACTGCTGGTAATTGTAGCCCGGGTAGTGTCTCACAGCCCTCAGAGCACATTCAGACTCCTCTTCAGAGTACCCAAGTTTTGTGAGATTTGAAGCATCGGCACTCTCAAGTTTCGAGGCTTCCCTGATTGCAAGAACTTTTCTCTGGGCGATATAAACCGCCCTTGAATTCCAGTAATCCATGCTCCCGTCCTCAACCTTCAGTGCCAGCTCCGGGTTCACGTTGTAGAATATTCGCTGATCCTCAGTTTTGAATGTGTTCAGGCGCCCGACCACAAGGAGCCTTTCGCCCTTTTCAAACTGATCGGGCAGGACCCTCCTGTCTTCTGGAAAAGTGTCCTTGAATATTGACAGATAGAACGACCCCGTGAAGTCGTTAATGACGACTTTTGTTATATTTTCCTCATCGGATATTGAATTAACAGTGCCGACAAAAAGTATTCTCTTGACTCTGGTGCCAAGTGGCGTGATTATGAAGGGTTTTACCCTGGTATCGGAGCTGTTGTCCTCCTCGATTGTGGAATCCCTAAGTTCCCTGGACGTAATCCACTTTGAGGCTTCTCTCTTCCTCGTTTCCATTCTTATCTAGACCTCCTCAAGATATTTTCTGGAAAGATCCGCTATCTCATTCTGCCCCAGAGGTTTCATTTCAGATATTCTCAGGGTCATTCCGTTCTGGCTGTTTACTACCTCGCCCTTTGCAGTTATAAGTTTACCGAGGATTTCCTTCTTTACTTCCGTCATCCCCTGATCTTCCGAGGCAATCCTGTCCAGTTCAGATTCGTTCCATTCGCTCTTATATGAAATCAGGGCAGATTTCCCGCAGGTACCCTGTATGTATCCTGTCCCGTCTTCCATGGTAAAATAGAGAAAATAGTCCCTGTATACGGGGGCATCCGGATGATCCGGACACTTTCCGTTCTCTGCAGTTTTCCTGCACTCCTGGCATCTGTATACAGCACCACCCTTATCCCCCATGTTCACAATGAACCCGTTGATGAATATACCAGATATTGGGGATTTGAGCTCATGAATATCGTAATAAACAGGCCCCGGTGTCGGATCTATCTTTATTTTCTGGATCCCTGTTTTGTCGTTGACAGATATGCGCAACCTGTTGTTATATTCACTGACCTTTGCTCCTGTGAATCTGTAACCCGTGTTCTCCTCGAGCTTCACGTCGAAGGAGTTGATCCTGATGTTTCCGGTTTCATCCTCCAACAAACCGTAATAAAGAGTTCCAGACTTTTCCCTCCCCGTGTATGATCTTTCCTTGATGTCCCTCACTATTCCTTCAACGGCGATGTAGGGATCTCTCACAGAGACGTTCCTGATCTTGAGAAGTGGGTAGGTCCTCCTAACTTCCATTTCTTCACCCGGCCTGAGAATCACCTGGGTTCTTGCATCTATGTAAAGTCTCAGCCTATCGTTGTAGAGTTTCACGGAACAGTTTTTGAGTTCTAGAACGTCGTTTACCCTTACGGATGATGTCATTGTCCATGCTGTGAAAGGGATTGTGCCAGAAGTGTCGCCTATTATCCCGTAGTAATAAGTTGTCGGTCCCCTCTGTGTATTGGCTTCCTTCTGGTTTATTGATATAACTTTGACAATGAGATCAATATTTGAGGAATCTGGCTTCAGATCTGCGATCTTAAAAAGCATTTGTTCATGCCTCCCGGCTGGATAGAAATATTGTAGCAAAACCTTCTGTATCTATACAACATATTTTTTCAGTAACTGACATACCATTTCCTTAAACAAACTGTGGATATATTACTTTCCGGGATATTGCTATTTTCTAACCGCGGTGCCTTTTTCAAAACCGGTGTGCGGATGCTCCAGTTATTTTGGGCGTGTAAAAGTCTCAACCCTATGGTTGAAGTTCTCTGATATTAACCGTTTGGATATCTAACAACGGGGTAGCTTTACTAATTGATTATATTCACGATAGCCATTTCCTGTTGGCTCATTCACCAATGGTAAAATCCAGTGTAAGATTTGCGGGAACGATTCTGATTCTTTCGAGGATAGTGTACGCTGCAAACTGGTATAATCTTTCGCCCGCTATTACCCGTATCGAGGCAACATTTGGAATACCCCTGCCTGCCACCGTCTATATATTCACTTTTTTCCTCATTGGTGCTGGTATTTTCCAAGTCCCTGCAGGCATAATATCGTCTCGAATTGGTGCAAAGACCACTGCCTTTCTGGGTATTCTGGTGATGGGAATTTCGGATATCGTGGCCCCGTTTTCGCCCAACTACTATATGCTGCTGGCATTACGAGCTGCCAATGGAGTTGGTGCTGCGCTGTTCTTTTCCACCGCGATGGCTGTGCTGAGCCAGCTGTACCATGAAAAGGTCACGGAAATTGTTACCATATACAATGCGGCTTTCAACGTTGGAGGAGGAATAGGCATCATCGGGTTCGCATTCATTGTCTCGTCATATTCATGGCAGGCCGACGAACTTATCATGGGAATTATAACTATAGTCTTTGCAGTCCTGATACTCGTCGCAGTTCCGGAATCTGAAAAATACACATCCATGTCCGTGCCCGATATAACTACAAGAATACGGAACAGGAGCACATGGGCCATAGCGATCGCCTTTTCCGGATTCTGGGCTGCATCGTACCTTCTTCCTGAATATCTCAAGAATTATTCCATTTCAATAGGCTTCAGCCCGTTTGCATCAGCTGTACTGGGCGCAACAATACTTCTTATTGGCGTTCTGGGAATACAGTTTGTCAGGGCATTCAGACTTAGAAACCTGATCAGATCCGCTTCCTACATGACCATTTTAGTGGGTGCATTTATAGTGGCCATTCCCTATTTCAGTTACATAGGCACATGGTCGTTCACTGTGATCCTCGGAATACTCTTTGTAGTGGTTTCATCGCTTGAGTATTCTGCGGTGATTGCCCGAGAAAAGACTCTTAGGTATAGGGCACTCAGTCTTGGACTCTTCAATTCCATACAGATTTCCATAGGATCGCTAATCTCTGTCGTATTCTCATATACACTGATCTACGGATACAACCTTTCATTTGGCATACTGGGCATTCTGGTTCTTCTTCTCCTTCCAGTTGTTATTATGTCGGTGTCCAGGGTGCAGAGACAGACCTCCGGTCCGATATAGATACATGAACCGGGGCTCCTTGTTGCTGACAAACCCTATATTCCCAATTTTTCCAGTACTGTCTCAGGCGGTATGTATGATTTAATTTCTATCACATCCGCTGATATCTCCGGCCTGTTGAGGTTAAATCTGTTGAACCATACAGCCCTTAATCCAGAATTCATTGCTCCAACGACATCATATTCCCACGAATCACCAATCATTACAGATTCCTCCGGATTGGTTCCGATCCTGTCCATGGAAAGACCGAATATCCTCGGATCAGGTTTTGAGCACCCAACCTCGCCTGAACAGACCAGAATATCGACGTAATCTTCAATCCCGCATTTCTTCAGTTTCTTTTTTTGACCTTCCAGTGGATTGTTTGTTATAACGCCCACAGAAATGCCGCTCGCCTTTATTTCCTTTAAAAGGTTCCCTGCACCAGGTACCTGAGAGATGCTGGTATCATAATTTTCTGTATAAGTCCTCATGACATGTTCCATTTCTTGTTCATTCAACATAGTGCCGTAGTCCCTAAAGATCAGTCTGAGCCTCTCCCTCCTCATGTGCATGATTACAGAAGAATCACGGATCACCCCGGACGGAAGAAGTTCGTACCAGTACTTGGTCCACCGTGAATCCATGTCCTCTATAGATGCACCTGAAAGTTCGATGAATTTCCTTCTCAGCGCCCGAAATGCTGTGTGCCTGGAGTTAGTATAGTCAAACAACGTGTCATCAAGGTCGAAAAAAATTGCTTTTGTCCTGGGCATGTTTGTTTGCTGTATCGTTTGGAGAGATTTAAAATATGAGGAATTTATGGCTTTATGCCGTAAATTCGTGTCCGTTCATCGGGAGCATCACGTCATAACCATCCAGGTCATGCAGCAGTTCTTCCCTCTTTTCCCCGTGGCACAGTATAACCTTTTGGGGATCCACATTCTTTATGAACCTTATGAGATCATCGTGCCCTGCATGTGCAGAAAGATCAAAGAAATCGACCTTCATCTGGGGTTTCACACTGACGCCTGCAATTTTCATGGTGCCATTCTCGAGAAGTGACCTTCCGTTGGTGTTTTCAACCTGGTAACCGGTCAGAAATATTGCACTCTTTGTATCGTTCTGAAGCTTGTCTATGTATCCCAGTACCGGTCCTCCATCCAGCATTCCTGAGGTTGTTATTATGATGTCACTGTCAAGTGCCCTTTCCCTCATTCTCCATCCCTTGATCTTTCTTGTCTTTTTGATGTTCTTGAGAAATTCGCTGTGTGACCTCAGAAATCCATTTGTGTGCATGTAGATGTCAGTTATGCTGTTTCCCATTCCATCTATGCTGATGTCATAACCGGTATCGGCAAGTATCATTGCGAGTTCCTGCGTTCTTCCTACCGCAAAAGTCGGGAGTATCACCTTTCCGCCGTCGTCCACCACTTCAGCTATTCTTGATTTCAATCTTGAGATTACCTGGCCCCTTTCCTCATGGTTCTTGCCTGCATAGGTGCTTTCGATCACCAGTATGTCAGCTTTTGTAGGTTTTGCGCCGTTCAGGAGCATTGTATCTCTCGTGTATATATCGCCAGTGACCATGACGCTCTGGGAATTCTCGAATTTCCACATTGTTGAACCCGGGATATGCCCTGCAGATTGCGGAGTGACCCTGAAGTCCCCCAGATCAAACTGTTCTCCATAAACCGCTTCATTGAAGTGGTCGTAGAGCATTGACACATCATCGGAGTTGAACATCTGTGGATAACCTTCCAGCCCTGCAATCTTCAGGGAATCCAGAAGGAGCGGCTTGATGCTGTTTGCTGTCAGTATCGTAGAGTAAAACTTCGCGTCAAGAGAATGGTAATACATTGGCAGACCACCGCAGTGGTCAAGGTGAGCGTGCGTAAGGAAAAGTCCATCCACCTTTTCAGGTGGCATTGGATATTTCGGTGGCTTGTCTGGCACCACTCCATAATCTACCATTACCGAGCTGTTCTTTTCTTCTATTTTCACGGCGAGCCTTCCTACTTCTTCGGCTCCGCCCAAAAATTTTATTTTCATTTATTTACCTCATGCTTTAGCGTTTTCCAAGCGATACTTGCAGCTGCATTTCCTTTCTCTCGCAACGTCCGGAATGATTTCATAAAGCAGTTTCGAGACTTTCTCCTCGTTCTCCTTCATTATCTTCATCACCTCAGATGCTTCGACAGGCGTATCAGCCCAAACATCAAAATCAGTTATGGTTGCAATGGTTGAATAGCACATGGATTTCTCCAGCGCGAGGTTAATCTCCGGTACAAGGGTCATGCCGATGATATCGGCATAATTCCTGAACATCTTTGATTCTGCCCTGGTCGAAAACCTTGGGCCTTCAATACATACATAGGTTCCAGCCTGGTGGGCCCTGAAGCCAAGACTTTTTGCCTTGTTATAAGATATTTCATTGATCTCAGTACAGAAAGGATCTGCAGCAGAAATATGATAGACTTCTGGTCCGTCATAAAAAGTGAGATCTCTTCTCCTTGTGAAATCAATGAACTGATCCGGCATAACTATGTCTCCTGGCTTGTAAGACTCCTTCAGCGACCCTACTGCGTTAAGAGTAATCACTCTTTCAACACCCAAACTTTCAAGGGCCCAAATGTTAGCCCTGTAATTCACCATATGCGGAGGATACTGGTGTTTCTTTCCATGTCTTGGAATGAAAACAACCTCTTTCCCGTGGATGCTCCCCACCTGAGGATTCTCAGACGGTTTCCCGAAAGGTGTCTTTACCTCAACTGATTTACCATCCTGCAGCAGGTCATATAAACCACTGCCACCAATAATTCCTATCTTTGCCATTTTTTGTATCACTTTGGAAATTTCACGTTTAAAACTAATCCATAATTGATTGATGTTATTTAAAGAGATTGTATTTATTTCTTAAGTGCAGGTATCTTTGAATGAATCGATAACTGTGATTTATACGTGCCATGCAATCCCATATCATTTTTGAAAGGATGTTTATCCAATCTCTGGACCACTCTCAAAATATTATCTTGAAGCTAAGGAGAACTATAAATTTGATATTGATATTTCTAACGTAATGAAAGTAGTTATACAAATATCGGAAAAAGAAAAAATCCCTATGGGAAACATTGTGGGTACACACATTGCAATCCTCAAAGATGTCGAAACTATAGAGATTGTAATTCTTGAAGGAGCCATAGTAGCTGCAACCAATGAGGAAATGATAAAACCACTTCTT
>JAJYEP010000008.1 GCA_021785735.1 Thermoplasmata archaeon
CTGAATGCTTGAAGACAGATAATTTGTAAAACTCAAGTTCCCCAAGACGTTACCGTTCTGACTTACCGTAGTAACATTGACTTTGCCGCTGGCGTTTATGGAGAGAAGGTAAAACGTATTCCCTGCATTGTTCACGGTGAGAGACACTACTGTCATATTAATCAGTGTGACGTTCCTAACAAAATGGAAGGTGGATGCATCTATTATTGACAGGCCGTTTGAAGTGGGAACGTAGAGATAACCATTCGCCGGATCATAGTACATCCCGGTCTCTGCTGAAACGTTCTTCATAGTGTAAACCTGACTTTTTCCGCTCGTCAGATTCATATTCGCCAAAAGTCCTTTTCCAGCTATGAATTGAAACCCGGTTACAAAGAGATGATTTGAAACGTTATCAAGAGCCATTGAAGTCAGTCCATACGGGGCGGGAGCAAAATACATTGTATTATATCCGGGACGTGTTATGGGCACTCCATTAAGTGTCGGAACAAAAGGAAGCAAAGAGGTTTCTGCTTTTATGAAAGACGCATTTGACGGAGACTCAAACGCGATGTCAAACGCGTTTCCCGATCCGGAGACCGAAAAATTCATGGTACCGGGATATGCAAGATAGCCATTCGCTCCCGTAACTGTAATGTTGTAAGTGCCGTTTACAAGCTCCAGGGTATTGCTGCCAGATCCAGAATAATTGAAAGTTCCCAAATTTTCAACATTAAGGTACCATTGGTTGCCAGAAGGGAGCCCCGTGGAAACAAACGTCACTGGAAAAGTCCCATGCATACTGTATGGAAGGTTGTAGCCAAGTGTGGTGGTATTCCTCTCAAATATCCAGTAGAAATGGTTGACTTCTGGAAAATTGTCAAACTGAAAACCGAGAACAACATTCAACTTTCCATTCGTGTTAAGCGGTTCATGGGAAACATTCTGCAGTACATTATCAATGGATATGGAAGTAGCGCTGCCGTTCAAATATCCTGTCGCAAAGATATGATATACATAAGGGCTGATGGACTTGGAAACATTATATGTATAAGTCAGACCATTTCCATTCCAGAGGCTAAGGCCAAGCATGTTGGAGTCGTTTTCAGCCCATCCCGCAGTCATTACTGGACGGTCATTGTTGATTCCTCCATTCCCGAATCCAGCCCCCCCGAGGAAGAATGTTGTAGAATCATTAGAAGTGGGGGTGTTCATTATACCATACGCCTCAACTTCGCCGGGGTAGGGAAATGCCGTTTGGGAGAACAGGTCATTTCCATTGTTGACAAATGTTATGCCGTTGTTAATAACGAATGTACCAGCTGTTGCCTGTGCAGTATTCCATATGGAGTTCTTTACTGCGGTGCCAGAGAAATTGTCGTAGAAGTTGAACACATGCGACCCGTCATCATACATGCCATACAAGCTTGTAAATTCCGGTGCCTCACCCGTGGAGAAGTTATTGAAGGCGTTGCTTCCAACTGGAAGAAAATTCATGTGGATATCCAGAGACCCACCCACAGCTATTGTAGAATTCAGTCTCAGCCAGTATGTGGTGTTACTGTCGGTACTGGAATTTCCGGATTGCAGCCAGGACGGGATCCTCGCGCCGCTGGTGTAGCTGAACCATATATTCGACAGGTTTCTATTCTCATACACAGAAAACATTGAGCTGTTTACAACAATCATCTCGTCGAATGGAGTTGGTGTCGCGGACGATCCGTTGTTATGTATAACTATGGTAGTCTGGTATCCGCCGGAATATGATACTAGCGGAGAAATGACCGGAATAGCTCCCAGGTGGGAACTCCCAGCAGTGGAAGTGGCATTGGCCATTCCTGTTCCAGAAGCAAACAGGGATAGCACAAGCAGCACCGAATATAGTATCTTAAATCTGGTATCCATAGTAAAGTAAAAGTTATTATTATATAAACGTTACTTTCATATCTGCCGTGCTGATTAACTATTTTAACGACCTGGCCCCCGAGCTGCTTTATTTCCTCATATTCCGAAGTTATTTTTTCATTTCATGCAGTCGGTTCTAATATTGCCGATAGAGAATAAAACGCTATCAAGATTATCCTCCCTTATCACGACCAGGCCTTTCTAATATTTCACCGGGGGGTTGTTTCCAGCAGTCATTTCAGATGATGAGCGTATCTTGAATGGTTAAAGGGATCTTACTATGTATAGAGTTTTCGCATCATCCCATCGACAGAAATCTTCCTTTCCCATATCCTGAAGTCAGCAGGGTATATACTAGTGCAATCCACTTGATCCACCGCCTCGTCCGCCAAAACAATACGAGGAGAACGCTAACAGCCAACGGCACCAGACCGCTAGGAAGGTGGTGGGGGTCAAGGTTACCCATCTTCTGAGAATAGGCAGGAAGGATTTTGATCTCCGGCATTTCCATGAAGATTTGCGAATGCATTGAGATCCAAACGTCATTCTGAGCATTCAAGTATTCAAACCCAACCTCTGTGATTTTGTCTTTGATGGCCAATTCTCAAAAGCGAGTCAGAATGAGTTCGATCATATTAGTATGATTCCAGTTTTTCCCTCAGTTTATAGAAACGATCCCAGAGTTCAGCTGGAAATCTATCGCCAAAGCTCCTGAAAAATGGTTCGATCTCGTTGAGCTCAGACAGGAATCCATGCGTATCGACAAACGTCAGTTTTTTCATCGTCTCCTTTGTAACGATGCCATTGCATTCAAACGCATCAGGATCCGGGACGTATCCGATCGGGGTCTTTATTGCATGTTTTTCCTGCCCTGTTGATCGGGCTATGACCCAGTTCAGAACATACATGTTGTTTGAATAACCGGGCCACATGAATTCACCTTTCTCATCCTTTCTGAACCAGTTCACGTTAAAAATTGCCGGAGGATTTCTGAGTTTTTTCTTCATTTCGAGATGATGCTTAAAGTAATCCGCCATATTGTACGCCAGGAAAGGCCTTATTGCCATGGGATCGTTCCGCAGCACTCCCACCTTGCCAACCGCTGCAGCTGTCGTTTCAACTCTTTGCATTGCGCCTATAAGTACTCCGTCTTCCCAGGAGAGTGCCTGGTAAACGAGAGGAATCAGATCTTTCCTTCTTCCACCATAAAGGAACGCTGTAACAGGGACTCCTCTCTGGTTTTCAAAGTCTGGGGACAGATGTGGATACTGCAGGATTGGCGTTGTAAATCTGCTGTTCGGATGTGCTGCATTACTGCCTTCCACATATGGCTTACCCGTCCAGTCCGTGAGATTCGCCGGCTTACTCTCCAGCCCTTCCCAGTAGGGATTACCGTCACTATCGACTGCAACATTGGTGAATATGGTGTTTCTGTTGAACGTTAACATTGCATTGGGGTTTGTCCTGTAACTGGTTTGCGGTACAACTCCAAAGAATCCGTACTCGGGGTTCAGTCCATAAAGAGAACCGTTCTCCTCGTGCATCCATGTTATGTCGTCACTTATCAACCACGATTTCCAGCCGTTCTTCTTCATTTCTTCCGGTGGTTCTATCATGGAGAGATTGGTCTTTCCGCTTGAGCTGGGAAAAGCCCCCGAAATGTAGTATGTGCTCCCGTCCGGTTTTGTTATTCCTGTCAGCATCATGTGCTCGGCCATCCACCCCTCCCTCCTTGCAAGAATAGAAGATATCCTAAGTGCATGACACTTCTTGCTGAGCAGTGCGTTGCCGCCGTAATTCGTGTTCACGGAGATGATGAGTCCGTTACCGCCATTCTTATCCGGAAAATGCGCAATATACCTGTTATCCGGATCTAATGCTGCGGTCGCATGAATTCCCAGCACGTATCTCCCGTGTTTTGCGATTGACTCCACAGCGTTCATTCCGCTCCTGGTGATGATATTCAGGTTAGCAACCACGTAGAGGCTGTCGGTGAATTGGAATCCTGCGCTGCCATAGGGCGACAGGTAAGGTCCAAGCCAGTAGGGCACAACATACATGGTTTTGTTCGTCATTGAATTGTCCAGTAATCTCCAGAGTTTGTCCATGGCAGTTTCTGAATTCATCCAGTTGTTTGTCGGACCAACATCTGCAGGTGACCCTTCAGTGCAAATATAGGTGTCTTTTTCAGTTCTGGCAACGTCCGAGGTGCTGCTTCTGTGAAGAAATGAATTCGGATAAGTTTCCTGGTTAAGTCGGATTAAGGTGCCATCGCTTACCATTTCCTCCTGAAATCTTTTTGTTTCTGACTCTGTCCCTTCAACTATCACCACGTTGTTTGCTCTCGTGAGTTCTGAAATAGACCTGATATCTTTTATAATTTCCCCGGTCAGGACAGGGTTCAGTTCGTTAAGTCTCGACAGCACTTTCGAAGAGAGCAGTGCCTCTATGGATATTCTGCTCTTGCGATTATTTTCTATATCATATTCAATCATGAGATCACATTCTTCCTGTATGATCCCCGAGGTGTTAAAGCAACAATCAGGGATATTTCTCCAAGGTCTTTACCTGAGAGTGATTGTTTCTTGATCTCCATGACGGATATTTAACTTTCCTATTTTCAGTCGCTCTGGTTTTCCAGCATTTTTCCTTTTATTTTCAGGGTCTTTCTGGCATAATTTTTTCCGGCGTGCATCGATACGTTCCATATTAATGCGGGATAAGCATTAACTGAGGATCTTCGTGAAAATTCATCTGCCCAGGGAACACGGGCTAACGGTCATATGGATTGTTGTCTTTCTTCTTTCTATTCTGGTCTCGAAGCGGCATTCATACTATGGGATATTTACGCTCGCTTTCCTGATCCCTTCCCTCTTCATTTACGATCCTTTCATCTCAGCCCTCAGATTGTGGTCCTCCGGAAAGAATGTAAAAATATACCTGCGAAAAAATTACCCTTATGTTGTTATCTTGCCGTTGGCAATTCTTCTGTGGTTCATCTTCGGCATATTCTTTGAAAAATTTCCGCCCCTTTCTCTGTCGATCTTTCTTGCCATCGCGGCGCTCTATTTCTTTTCATTTTATACTGGAGAAAGAAAGTTTTCCTCGATGATACTGTCAGTATCTGCCATCACATCGCTCCTGCTCCTCATGGTATCCGCCTTTGATCTTGATCTGAGCAGTTCGGAGATAAGGTTGTTTCTAGCCTTGTCGGCAAGTGAAATCCTCATCGCAGCAGGGCCTCATGAAATCATGCAGTCAAGAATTCAAAAATACAATTATGTTCATGGTTATCTTTTCGGAATAGTGCCTGTTTATCTGGCTGCTGTACTAATATTGATCTTTGGTTTGATGGCCTCGAATATTATTATGACGGCACTGTTTCTGATCCTTCTAACTTTGATTCTGCTTTCTTATCTGCTGATTAAAGACTTGCAAATTAAGAAAATAGGGATCGTTGTTGCTGTTTACAACCTGGTTGTCCTGATGTCGTTTGCATTTTTCCTCTTTGCATCGGTTTGATCTAATAAAAATGCAAAACCAATTATAGTGTGTTTGGCATGTGCGTATATGGCATTGGAAGCAGTCGAGGTATTACTCGGTTTTATTCTGTTCATCCTGATAATAATAATGCTATCGGGATTGCACATTCTTAAGGAATGGGAAAGGGGAATTGTACTGACTCTTGGGCGGTATGGAGGAATAAAGGGACCCGGAATAATCTTTGTGACCCCTATAATAAGCAAGGTGACAAAGGTCTCCACAAGAATTCAGGCAGTGGCATTCAAGTCCGAAGCATCGTTTACAAAGGACAATGTTCCGGTAAACATAGATGCGGTTATGTATTTTCAGATCATTGATCCACAGAAAGCGATACTCAACATTGAAAATTATACGATTGGAACCAACCTTTCCGCACAGACCACCATAAGGGAGGTCGTGGGAAAGTCGTCTTTTGATGATGTACTGTCAGAGCGTGAGAAAATTGCCGAATCAGCAAGAGAGATAATTGATGAAAAGACTGAGCACTGGGGGATCAAGGTCTCGGCTGTGGAGATTAGGGATGTGATTGTTCCGCAGTCTCTTCAGGAAGCCATGTCAAGACAGGCCTCTGCCGAGAGGGAAAGGAGATCAAGGGTCACGCTTGCCATTGCAGAGGTGGAAGCTGCACAGAAAATGGTTGAGGCTGCACTTCAGTATACAACCAATCCCATCGCATTCCAGCTGAGGTGGATGAACATACTTTACGAGATTGGACTGGAAGGGAAGGGCACCCTGATGATGATACCTATAAATGCGATGCCGGCCGGTGACATGACCAATCCGTTGGGTACGCTGGGACTGAAATCCGTCGCAGACACTCTCAGGGGCAATATAAGCGCACAGACCCAGAAGGATAACTCAAACAAGCCAGCTTAGGGAGATGCTGTCCGGCTTATCTCTATTATATCTGCGATGGAGAGTGAGCCGGGCCTTCTTTCCATAAATTTTTCAGGGCAGTCTGCCAGGATTGACCTTATCATTTTCCTCTTATTTGAGAACAGTTTTTTTGTAAATTCGTCAATCCTCAGTATTTCGTCTTCCGGATACTCATTTTTCCTCGTGAGCAGTATTATGGAGGAATCAACCTTGGGAACCGGCTTGAAAGATTGCCTGCTCACGTTATGAACTATTTTCACAGAATACCTGAGGGATGTTGATACAGAAAGCCGTGAGTATTCTTTATCCCCTGCTCTGGCAATCATTCTTACAGCGAATTCTTTCTGTGTCATCAATACCGCTCTGGAGAACTCGTGCCTGTAAAGTGCGAAGATGATTTCAGAAGATATCATGTATGGAATGTTACCGATGATCTTCTCAACTTTCATTCCGGGCAGATCTAGAAAATTTTCCTTTATCACCTGCAATTGACCGGAACAAATTTCTCTGGAGTATCTGGCATTTAGAAGACCCACGAAACGATGATCAGCTTCGACGGCAATAACCCTGCAGCCGCTCTTTAGCAACAAATCCGTAAGAATCCCCTCGCCTGGACCTATTTCAAGAACTGTGTCGGTTTTTTCCAGCGACAGGGCATTAACCTCGATTTTCGCAATGTTTGGATCGTTCAGGAAAACCTGCCCGTATTTCTTAGCATAATTTGGTTTTGTGCTCATTTTGATACGAACATCTTGTATTTTTCAAATCTCTCTTCAAGTTCCTGGATAATCCTGCCGACTATCATTTTCTGGGGATTGTGAACGGTCTTCACTCTTTCTGTAAGATCTTTAAAAGATTCAAACGGCTTTTTCTTCCTCTCTTCTATAATGCTCCACATGGTCTTGTTTCCGAGACCGGGAAGAAGCTCGAGAGAGTGCAGTCTCGTGTTAATTGGCTGTGCGGTGTTGAAAAACCCTATGTACTTGGATTCCTGCTGATTTACAAGAGTCTCCAGTATAAATGGCAATTCATTCATAGCAGCGCTCGTCAGGTCCTTGTAGGAGATCCTCCTCTTGACCGAGAGTATTTTGGTTCGCATCTCAAGATTGCTACCAATATATATCCTGTCTCCCACAGAAAATATTGCATTATTCTTTGGGATAAGTTCCAGAAGCTTGAATTCGTCCTCGCCGATTGCTATCAGGATTGGTGTTTTTTTATAGCTCCTGTCATCGGACCTTCCCTGGGGAAGGTAATCAAGTACATATGCATATTCTTCCACAAAAAACACCAGGCCCTACTCAACGAGTTCCTGTAAATAGTCCAGAAGATTATTTAAATCTTTTTCGTTTATCAAAACTCCATAGCCGGATAAAATTGACGTGATTTCCTCTTTTGTCCTGGGAACTATATCGACCAGCTTCACCGCAACGTCTTCCTTGAGGGAGTATTTATTCTTGATTTCCTTAACAGCCTTCTGAGATCCGTTCTTGATCTTAAGGAACTTCTCGGTATATGAAACTGTCTGGGCCTCGGTATCGGTGAGATTTTCCTTTCCGGATAGTATCCGGTAAACCTCGGGGATTGGGATATACTCCTTTTTTGTCATCTTTGCATCCGAGTCCGGTTTAAGCCTGTACTACCTTCTTCAAATGAGCCGGTCCTGCCAGTATCTGCTTTTCCACCGATCCGACGTTAATTGATACAAGATAGCATTCACCCTGTTTCTTTACCACGGTTCCTGTATATCCATGGAAATTATGAAACGGCATACCCTTATGGATTGATGAGTTTATGACAATGGAGGCTTTATCGCCAATTTCGAATGACTTCATAAGTTCGTTTACAGTTGGCAAACCCCTCTCTTTTATCTTCCTTCGCATTTTCATTCTTGATCCAGATCTTGGACCATGTGACATCTTCGCCATTATTTTTCACCCCTGTGAATCTTTATTACGTCCAGTTCTTCCACTTTAAGAGGAGCTCCATATATCTCTGATATGCTCGGACTGGTTCTTCCTTCATCCCCGTTTACGAGTTCTTTAATGTAGGTCCCTGCCTGTGCCCTTATTTCCAGTGATGCCTGTTTTCCGTTGATTTCAAGCACCCTGACTTCCTCGACGGTTCTTGCCCTTACGAGATCGGATCTCCTTCCGGAAACTCTTAATGGTGTTCTTTGATATATAACTTTTCCAGTGAATTTATCCAGGGATGTATGGAGCTTCACTGCATCTATTGTTTCTATAGAAGATATCCTGGCCAAGTAAGTTTTGGTATAACTGCTCTCCTTCAGACTCTTCACTGCTTTTTTATCCGTGAATTCCAGATTGAGTATCTCCAGAATGTCTGAATTCCTGTTAACTTCCTGCTTGTACTCCTCGAGATCTATCTTCCTGACTTTAGGATTCATTCCCTCTATGACAAATTCTCTTCCATTGCCAAGCATCCTGACGTCGACATCTTCTCTCCCTGCACCATGAAGCCTGAAGTCTGTTGCGTTTGAGAATATGATGAGGGGTTCACCGATCAGTTCCTCGAGAGATTTTGACTGGTTGTACTCCTTATGTATCCACCTCGTTTGAGGCGTGTCCCTTCTGAATTTCCTGTACACGCCATAAATGTAAAGACTTTTTATCTGCAGTTTGAGGGAATCATACTTCAGATTAAACTGAAGGGCAATATCAGGATCATTCTTTTCGAATTCCTTGCCCGTTCTCGAACTGATCAACTTGCCAAGTTCGCGGTTAAATTCCTTCTTTATGCTTTCAGAATGTGCTTCTGCGCCTTTCTGAACTGATGATTCAAGTGCCACTGTCTTATCATCGAATGTGGACCCGACCAGGAACGTATCATACTCATAGTCCTGTGTCAGGTCTGAAGCCATGTTAAAATATCTGTCAAGATTCCTGAAGATGCCGCCACATATTTCACAATTATCCTCTGATTCAAATCTGAATCCCGGTTTGTCCAGAACCGAGATCAAAAATTCTATAATTAATCCCCTTGTCGAATTATCCAGATCGCTGCCTACCCTTGCGTATACTCTACCAGCGCATCTCACACATATCCTGTGAGAAAGAAGGTTTTGGAAAATGACCATCTTGGCCTTTACCTTACTATTATGACTTTTTCTATGTTAGGTCTCTCCTTGATGAAGACCCTGGAACCGCATTCGCATTCTATTTCTGCTGTTCCATAAGATTTCTCGAGGGGACGACCACACCTTATGCACTTGTACGTTATGCCACCTCTTCGATGACTTCAGACTGAATGCTTTCAGGTGTGTACGAGCCGCCGGCAAATTTGTGATGGCAGTGCCTGCATTCCCATATTCCTGATGCAAGACGCTTAACCTTTTTCTGCTTGCACGCAGGACAAACGTAGAATGACGATTTTTGTTTATATATTTCATTCCAGGCTTTTCTTACAGTTACTCCATATCTTGGACCGAATCTCCCGGCTGCGCCCACTTTCAAAGTTCTTCTTGACATTTACCAGTTCACCCGAAATATTTCTCTCTTAAAGATTTTCCCACATTGCTGGATGTTATAATAGCTTTCTTTATTTCATCCATGGTAAAGAAACCGACATCTCCCTTTTGCATGGCCTTTATGTGCCCATCTTCCGAGGTGGTAACGGTTATTCTTCCCTGGGATATCTGTTCCTCTTCCAGATCCGGATCAACAACCAGTGAATCGCCTATCTTGGCCATTGTAACAGATATTGGCGTGCATGTCGTTGGAACCGTAAAGTCCTTGCCGCCTATTGAGGATGCCGGGACAATGGCAGTTTTCAGTGCAGAAACGGATGCCAGAGTACACGCATCTATAAGATTTCCGTCAAAGTCCAGCACATTTATGTCAATGAAGACTATCCAGACCTTGGCTGCAGGCTCTATCACCAGCTTCTGGAGATCGATCATTTTGCTTTCCCTGATTCCCCTGTCTACCACCCTTGCGAGTTCAATGGACATCTCATTGGGAGGCCCTGATTCAAAAGTGGGGAATGCCATTGGAAGAAGTTCCACGTTTGTTGTAAGAACTCCCTGATTCGGAGTGTCTGGGAAAGGTTCTCCTGCCTCTATCTTTACACCAGCAATAACCTTGGTTTTCCCCAGAGTTACCATGGAAGATCCCGCAGCCCTCACTATGTAATTTGGTGTGATGGTGGCTTCCCTGAACTGATCCAAGTTCCTGTCATCGGATCTCTTTCCCTCCTTCAATCTTCTCATGATGTAGCTTCTCTTTATCTCTGAGAGTATACCTAACTCATCTCTTGGCATTTTTATTCACCAACTTCCCCGGTTGAGGTTTCAAATTTATTCTTAAGGGCGTCCCTCTGAATCTGGTTTATTCTCTTTATTGCATTCATTACCATGCCCGTGGCCTGATCAAATTCCTCCACCGACATGTCTCCATCCATCTGCATTAAAACCACTTTGCCGCTTTTCGGAAGAACTGCTATTGGCAGGTCGGCCTGCCCGAAGTTGTCTTCTTCCTTGCAGAGATCAAGAACAATATGACCGTCAACCTTGCCTGCTGTGCATCCTGTAACGAGGTCTCGCATTGGTATTCCGGCTGATGCCACAGCTACTGCTGCTGCGGTGAGACCAGCAATTCTGGTTCCCGCGTCTGCCTGCATGACCTCTATGAATATGTCAATCTGAGCTCTGGGAAACTGTTCCACCATTATTGCAGATTCCAGGGCCTCTGATATGACCTTTGAGATCTCCATTGATCTCCTGTCCGGGCCCGGCCTCTTTCTTTCGTCCACAGAGTATGCTTCCATGTTGTACCTTGCCTTTACCACTGCCTTGTTTATGTCCTGATTGTGCTTTGGATAGGCTTCCCTTGGTCCATAAACTGCTGCGATGATCTTGTTTCCGCCCCATTCTATAAGCGCAGATCCGTCTGCACGATTCAAAACATCTGTTTCTATCTTTATTGGTCGAAGTTCCTCTGGACTTCTTCCATCTATTCTCAGTCCCTTTTCATCTATTAACTTAATATCACTTACTGTTCCCACTAATCTCACCTTTCTTGCTCTTCAAATATTCTGCTATTCTGTCTGTCAGTCCAATTGTGTGTGCTTCATTCTTAACGATTTCTATTGCAGAAATCGCAAGCATGACATTTTCCGGAGGCCCATCAATCCAGATAAGCCCATTCTGCCCTACAACTATTCTGGTGCCGGTCTCATCCTTGATCATGTTGACCATGGTTCCGCCCTTTCCTATTATCCTTGGCACCTTTGGAGACGGTATTGACACAATCGTGCCACCTTCGAGTTTCCTGAGCCCCACGTCTTTAAGGGTCAGCCAGCTTTCGTTTATTTCGTTGATCGAGAGGACTTTGGCATAAATGTAGTCTCCCGTATTTATGTATCTCTTGAGATCGCCGGCATTCGTGCGCCATGGAACGTCATTTATGTGAAGAAGCGAAGTGTAAGGGGCACTTATATCTGTGATCCACATCGAAGGCCCTATCTCTATCACTTTCCCTATCACCTTGTCTCCCCGTCTCGGCATGTATGCACCGTTGAACGGAACAACGTCGACAAACTGTTCACTCTTCTGGAGAACCCCGAAATACTCTGAACAGAACTGCCCTTCACCACACTTGTAAAGACCGTATCTGGCCTTTGCCCCCTGAAGATCGATCTGATCTCCTGGAAGCACTATTTCTCTTACCTTCATCATTTAACCACCTAGTTCAAGTTATAACTAACAGCACCAAAAATCCTTCATATGGGATCATTACATAAATTCCTTATTTCTGGATTAAAATAATGCTTTTCGTCCAATTCCCTTCAACTCTCTTATATGGTTTTATCTTAATTCAATATTTATTTTTTCTCTTTCCATTACGCATATCAAAAATGGATCACTGTCATTTCTTAATCTCTGGTGTTGATGACTTGACCCTTAATCTGCCTTGAATGCTGATCTTTTTCATATCCTCTGACTGATTCCTTTCTTTCATAATGCTCAAAATATGTTTCGAATAAATCAACCATGTGATCCTGAGTTTTAGCCCTGCATTGAATAGTTTCAAATACACTGAATGATTGATTATAGCAAAGATGCAGACGGTTGAACCTTGTCACATATGCCTGACGATAACCGGTAGGAGATGCAGAATATGCAATCTTCCAACCTGTAGTGCACATCTCAACTCCTTTGGAATCTGTGAAAGCTGTTCAGGAAAGCGCTTCTAGTAAGAATATTCTGGAATTTTATAATTCTGAAGCCACTCCATATCGCTCTGATATATCTCCCGTATATCATTTAGTTGATAGAACATCATCGCGATTCTTTCTAATCCCATTCCCCATGCAATGACAGGTTCCTTCAGCCCAAGAGGTTTGGTGACTTCAGCCCTGAATATGCCGGATCCGCCAAGTTCCATTTCCTTTCCATTTATAAAAGCAATGGCATCCATGCTGGGTTCCGTATAAGGATAATAAGACGGAACAAATTTGATCTCTCTGAATCCCAATTTTCCATAGAAGGTCCTCATAAGAGACTTCAGTGTTGACAGGTTTGCATCCTTGGCATAGTATGCCCCCTCAATCTGATGGAGTTCCGCAAGATGTTTCCAGTCCACGCTTTCATGCCGGAATACCTTTTCTATCGAAAAAATGGAAACGGGCGGCACTGTATGTTTATAGAGGTATCTAACTGTGCTGACTGTGGTGTGGGTTCTCATCAGGAATCGCTTTGATTCATGGGGATCGAAGGAATACCCCCATCCGGTGTAACCCCTGACTCCTTTCTCGTGTGTTTTCTTAACCTTCTCAATTATTTCAGGGAATTCAATTTCAATGCTACCCTGCGGCTTAACGTAAAACGTGTCCTGCATCTCTCTAACTGGATGATCCTGTGGAACGAATAGGGCGTCCATGTTCCACGCTGCGCTCTCCACATAGTGCCCAGGCATCTCGCTGAAACCCATCTCCAGAAATATGCGTTTTATTCTCCTGATCAGTATGGTGAGCGGATGGTAAAAACCGCCGTTGATCTTCTCGACAGGGACCTTGAGATCGTAGCCTCTGAATTCAGAATTCTTCCAAACACCTGACGATATTATTTCAGGTGTGAGAGCCTCTATTTTGTTCAGGTTAATACTCCCTGCGAGAAATTTTCTCCCGTTGTCGTTTATATACACGAAACGTTCTAGTTTCTTCTTCTCAATCAGTATGTTTCCCCTTCGCCTGAAATGATCTATCATTTCAGTGTCCCGACTCGATCCCAGCGTTTTGATAGATTCAAGGAACTGTTTCCTCTTAACGATGGCATTTTCCAGATCCTGGTTTTCTTCGTAGATAAGTGCGCCCATTACTGGCTTAATATTGAATCTGCCCAACTGTGCGAGCGCGATCTTGCTCTCCTCTTGGTCCATAAAATTCTTAATCCCAGAAAGATCGATTTTACCATCCGTCTTGATACGCCTGTATAGTCTTTCCTCAGGCAGCCCCTTTTCCAAAAATTTTTCACCTTCTTGACCCAAGGTATAGGTAATTCTCTCTTCTCTTTTAACAGAGATAAGATCCTTTACCTCCAGATAGGAGACGGCGCTTGATATCTCCCTCCTGTCAAGGCCGGGAACCTCAATATCATTCTCGCTTACGAAGTCGTTACGCCTGGATAGGAAATCCAGCACTTTTATCTCGTTGTTGCTTAATTCCATTCTGATCTGCACAATGTGATCTTGATTTAATAACATTCGCCGGGAACCGTTTCGTTCGATGTTTACACTGACACATTCGTGAGATGATAAATTCAATATATTTTTACGTGATAGGTAATCTAATGTCAGAATGGTTTGAAAGTGGAGAAGCATGGTATCCGTCAAAATGGGGTGAAGGAGACCAGCTTGGAACCCTGAATCTGCTCAATGAAAGTCGCGTGATGCGGGCAATTAAAACGGTAAGAAAAGGCAAAGTGATCCAACTTTCCCACAGGATTTTTAACGGAATGCCCGGCAGGTATTCTGCCCACGGACCATTTTTTCACCTCTTGTCGCAGAGAGTTTATGATAACAGACCTCCCATGAGGGAACCTACCAAGAACAAGTTTGGAGGTGCGCTTTGCAGACTCGAAATGGTGGATCATCTGGGAACTCATCTTGATTCTCTCAATCACATTGCATTTGATAACAAGTTTTACAACGGATTTGATGCATTTCAGGAATCTACAACATTTGGCACTTATAATCTGGGAATCGATGGGGTGCCATCGATCGTCACAAAAGGGATTCTAGTTGATTTAACTAATGAAAAGGAGAGGATATTGAGCCGCGGGAAACCCATAACGGTTGACGAAACGAAAAAATTTCTTGCAGATCATAATATTTCTGTGGAGCCGGGAGACGCTATTTTCTTCCATACTGGAGTTTCGACACTCTGGGAAACTCCGGAAATATACAACCAGTATTTCGATTCCTCCCCGGGAATCGGGTATGATCTCTCCAAGTGGATAGCCGAAAACGATATCTCTGTTACAGGTTCAGATACCCCGTCCACGGAGGTTGTTCCCCCTGAGATCAAAGGCACAAGACTCCCTGTTCACCAGTACCTAATAACAAAGTCCGGGGTGAGAATGATAGATAACATTAAGCTGGATGAACTGGCAAGAGAGAAAATTTACGAATTCATGTTCATCTGCGCACCCCTGAAAATAAGAGGATCAACCGCCTCCCCTGTTGCCCCAGTTGCGATATTCTGATCTTCGGGATTGGCGGGATAAATATTTTTGGAGTTTCAAGCGATTGGAAGAAACGTGATTCCAGGATTTGAATCCTTCATCAATCTTTGAACGTTTAAATTTTGTAAAAATATAACTATGACAATAGAATACCTGTACGTTATATTTGAAGACGTTTGAAGAACTGGGGATAAGGCCTGAACTCACCTCCTCCCTCAAGAAAATGAGTTTTATAAATCCAACAGAGGTACAAGAGGTCGTTATACCCTTGATTCTTTCTGAGGATGACGTGACAGTTAGGTCAAAGACTGGTTCCGGGAAGACTGGGGCATTTTTAATACCAATCATTGACAGGATAGAGAAGAGATCCCTGCCTGAAGCACTTGTTGTGCTTCCGACCAGAGAACTCGCATTGCAGGTTTCTGATGTTGCACAGAAGATGAGCAAGGCATACAAGCTGAAGGTTGCAACGGTTTACGGTGGAGCATCCATTAACGTGCAGATAAACTCTCTGAAGATGGGTGCAAACATTGTCGTTGGAACACCGGGAAGAATCCTTGATCTTATAGAGAGAAAGGATCTCGATCTGAGCGGTTTGAGATTTCTCGTGCTGGATGAGGCAGACATAATGCTTGACATGGGTTTCATTGACGATATCAAGCTAATAATATCCCATACACCAAGAAGCAGGCAGACCCTTCTTTTTTCTGCCACAATGCCGAAAGAGATCGTGGAGCTTGCAAAGAAATACATGAACAGGGAAAGAAAGAACATCACCATAGGAGAGGAGGAAAAGGTAACCGTGGAAACCATATCTCACTACTACAGCGTTACCGACCAGGACAAGAAGTTTGCGATGCTTATGGCGTATTTCTCGCAATACAAACCTGCAAAATCCATAATTTTTACCAACACAAAGGACATGGCGGACAGGATATATGCCACCATGAAGAAAAACGGTTTTTCAGCTTCACTAATACATGGAGACATTTCACAGGCTGAAAGGGAAAGGGCCATGAATGCTTTCAGGGGTGGGGAAAACGTGCTTGTTGCCACCAACGTGGCTGCAAGAGGTCTCGATATACCGGATATTACGGATATTATCAATTACGATGCCCCCGATGATCCTGTTGCCTATATACACAGGGTTGGAAGATCGGCGAGAATGGGCAAGGAAGGCCGTGCATATACCATAATAAACGATTCACAGAAGAGACTTATAAGAGAAATCAAGCAGAGGGCAAACATCGAGATGGTAAGAATAGAGATGGATATTGACGAATTTGCCGATATGAAGGTAGTTTCCAGAGGCATGGTCAGAAGAGAAGATAGAAGAGGCCAGGGGTCAACCAGAAGAGGGGATCACGGAAGAAGGGATACGGGACGTAGAAGAGAGGGAAACTACAGAAGCAGACAGTACTACTGAATCTGACTTCAGCCGGTTCTCTTTATGATATGATAACCGAATTGAGTTTTTACTATACCGGAAATTTCTCCCTTTTTGAGATCAAAGGCAGCTTTCTCAAATTCCTTGACCATGGCTCCCCTGCCGAACGATCCCAGATCGCCGCCCCTTTTTCTTGTCCCATCTATTGAATACTGCTCTGCGAGTTTGGCGAAGCTTTCCCCTTTCTGAAGCTTTGCGAGAACCTCTTTTGCCGTGCTCTCCTTCTCTACAAGAATGTGCGAACATTTTATTTTTTCTGCCATGAAGTGATATGGTTTTCTCTAATATAACAGCTTGATCTTTCTGCATTTGCCCACTATCCTATATGACAAATTTAATCTGTAGTACATAATACGTAAATATTGGAAACCAGAAGATCTATTCCATTCCTGCTCTCGCTGAATTCTGTCCATTTGGGTACAAATTATCTGTGGATATCCTTCGAAAGCCTTATACTGCCTCTTCAACTGGAAGTTGCAACCGGAACTTCCACCCCTGGACTTGAGCTTGGCATAATTGCTTTCATTGCAATTGCTGTCGGAGTATTTATTTCATTATTTTCTGGAGTTTTGAGCGACAATCACAGTATACTCTGGGGAAAGAGAGGACCATACATCATCCTGGGATCGATCTTCACCGTGGTTGCGGTCGCCTTCAGCCTGATCCCCATACAATCTGTTCTGGTGGTTTTTGTCATATTTCTCTCCATCCAGATAGGTTCCAATGTGTCCTCTGGAGCTTATCAACCCCTCCTCAGAGATCTAATACAGGAAAATCAAAGGGGAACTGCTGCCGGAATAAATGGCGTTTTTACGCTCGCAGGCACTGCCATGGGCCTTGGACTGACGGGCTATCTTATTTCCGCGGGAGTGTTCTCATTTTCTCTCATTGTAATTGTCATAGTGCTGATGGGAACCGCAATCATCACGACTCTCACTGTCAGAAAAGATGATGCTGCTTTGCCCAGAAACACCTTTCACCCTCTGGAAGTCTTTCTGGAAATATTTAATCCTAATAAAACTGCCCCTGATTTTTTCTGGCTTGTGGGAGCCAGCTTCCTGTTCTTTCTCGGAATAACCGGTTTGAGTTTCTTTGAACTGTATTATTTCAGCGATGTGCTTGGATCGTCAGATCCTGCCGGACTTGTTGCGATTTCCGGAATATTTGTACTGGTGTTTTCTGCACTTGGCGCTGCCCTATTCGGATCGCTTTCCGACAGGTATGGACGATGGAAGATTCTTATTTTATCCACCATCACGGCTGGAATTGCCACGGCACTTATCCCCTCTATCCCCACATTTACCAATTTCCTCATTCTCGGATCGTTTATAGGCATCAGCTACGGAACCTATTTTACCGTTTCCAAAGCCCTTGCAAGCGATATGGCACCCCCGGAAGACGCGGGAAAGTACATGGCATATTATAACATAGCCGTGGGAGGTTCTTCTGCGTTTTCCACACTCTTTTATGGTATAATACTGGACATTTTTGGAACCTCATACACCACAGGCTTTACAACGATATTCGAAATGTCGGCTGCATTCTACTTCATAGGTCTCTTCTTCCTTTACAGACTGAGGAGAGACAGGAACAACAGCAATAAATTATTCGTTTGAATATATTAATAAAATCGTGAACATTACTGAAAGATATGGATTCGTCGCCAAGGCTCACCAATCGATTCATCATTGGATACAATCTGCTCTACCTTGGCGTGAATTATCTCTGGATATCCTTTGAGGCCCTGATCCTGCCATTGCAGGTAAGTTCAGTTGTCAACCCCGCTGAGATGGGCATAATGCTTGGTATGACGGCATCGGTCGGTAATGCCTTTGGAATTTTTGGCAACCTGTTCTCAGGTATATTCAGCGATCGCATCAGGTTCTGGAAGGACAAGCGATCCCCCTACATTATAGCGGGCGTGACCGTGGTCTTTTTCACATTGATTGGAGAGACCATTGTCACTAAATCTATTTACGAGGTGCTTGCCGGTTACATACTGCTGCAGGCTTTTTCCAATCTTGCGATAGGTGCCACGCAGCCCATTCTGGCTGAAATAGAGAGCAGGGAACAGAGGGGTACGTCGGCGGGAATAAACGGCCTGTTCAGTTTGATAGGCTCCGCGCTTGGTTTCGGCATAACATCGTTTTTTCTAGCATCTCCCCTCCGGAATGGAGACTTATACTCCATCGCTGCCGGTATTGCGATCACCGGAGCCGGAACCATATTTGCAATCAAGAACCGGAGGTTTGTGTCCCTTGGATCCAACCTGAGCAGGTTGAGAATACGTCTTGCGAGGATCAGAAAAATACCAATCAACATGAGGAAATTCTCAAGGCTCATTATCGGAAGTTTTTTCGTGTTTTCCGGCATCACTGGCCTGACTTATTTCGAGCTCTATTTCTTCAAGGAAATTCTCAATGTAAGCGATCCTGCCACGTATGTGGCAATTGCCGGCATTCTTGTCCTTGCAATTTCAGCTGTGTCGTCAATAGCGCTTGGTCATTTTTCCAACAGGATAGGAAGGTGGAATATTGTCGTGGCTGATGCTGCCATCGCATCTATCCCCACGCTAATAATACCGTATTTCAGATCCTTCTACATTTTTCTGCTACTGGGTTCTGTCATTGGAGCCACCTACGGTACATTCTACAGTGTTTCTTTTGCGATAGCTGGAGATCTTGTTCCTGAACATGAGTCTGGAAAATACATGTCAATTTTCTACCTCGCGCTTGCGGGTGCATCTACAATCTCACCTCTAATATACGGCCTTATGCTCTTCATTTTTAACCAATCCTCGTCTTCCGGTTTCGTGGCGCTTTTCACAACATCCTCTTTGTTTTATATGATAGGTGCTGTAGTACTTTACCTAGCCTCCAAGTCTTAGTTATTCGACGTCAACAGAATTACTGCATAAAACAAATTTTATCTGTGATCAGATTACGCATAAGTGAAAATCTCCATAACATCATGGAATGTGAATGGAATCAGGGCGGCCCTAAAAAATGGGCTCGTTAAAACTCTAAATAAAATAGATGCTGACATAGTATGCCTCCAGGAAGTCAAGGCTGACGAGGCTTCCCTTCCGGAAGAGATCGGGAACCTTGGATATTCGGTTTTTATAAATCCCGCAGAGAAGAGAGGTTACAGCGGCACACTCTCCCTTTCCAGATCTACACCGCTTTCTGTCGCGAAGGGCATAGGTTCAAAAAAGTTCGATTCTGAAGGCAGGGTGCTTGCTCTGGAATTTCAGAATTTCTGGGTCATTAACACATATTTTCCCAATTCGCAGAGGGGTTTGACGAGACTGGATTACAAGCTTGAGTACAACAAAAATTTTGAGAGATGGTTAGAAGATCTGAGAAAAACCAAACCCCTCATAATTTGCGGAGATTTCAATGTTGCCCATGAGGAGATAGATATTGCCAGACCGAAGGAAAATGAGATGAATGCGGGTTTCACCGTTCAGGAGAGGAAGTGGATGACCGAATTTCTCTCCAGAGGTTACCTGGATACTTTTCGTATGTTCAACAGAGAAGGCGGCAATTACACTTGGTGGTCATACAGATTCAATGCCAGAGAGAAAAATATAGGCTGGAGAATAGATTATTTCATTGTTTCCCATGAACTTGAGAAGAATGTTGTGAGTTCAAGCATACTCTCTCAATTTGGAGGTTCAGATCATGCGCCCATAATAATGGAACTGGCATTTCCATGATTATTCTTCAGCCTGATCTCTATCCCGATGGTTTAAACCTGGAATGATAAACTTTTTTCACTGTCTCATCTTCACTTCGTAAATGAAAATATCCAGAACACTTTGGAATGGCATTCATAAGGTTTCCATAAATGATTATATTCCTGTGGTGGACTATAAATTCTCTGGGAAATCTCCTGACAACAGCCAGGAATTCTATATGGTGGAGGAAATCGGAGAATCCCTGCGCATCACGATGTCTTTAGCAGTCAGGGAGCATGTTCTGGGATTGGGCGAGAGAGCTTATGACATTGACAGGAGAATGGGGAAATTCAAGTCATGGAACAGTGATGCCTTTGCATACGAATACAGGAAAGATCCACTTTACGTCTCCATACCTTTTTTCATGACTGTGCTGAAGGGAAGTGCCAGAGGGTACTTCGTAAATTTTCCAGGACTGATTGATTTTGATTTCGGGGTGGAAAATTACGATAAGATCACCATCACCGTTCACTCACTGTCAGCCGATTTTTACATCATAGACGGCCCCTCAATAGAAAGCGTGATTGAAAGATACACGGATCTTACAGGGAAGCCGTTCCTGCCTCCTAGATGGTCACTGGAGCATCAGATAAGCAGATATTCGTATTATCCTCAGGAGAAAGCACTTGAAATTCTTGACGAATATCTGAAGGAGTTCAGGGTTGGAGCACTCTATCTTGATATAGATTACCAGGACTCGTATAACACTTTCACCTGGGGCAGCTGTTTTCCGGATCCTGAAAAATTCAGAAAAGATCTCGAGGACCGAGATGTGAAGCTCGTCACGATCATTGACCCCTATGTGAAGGTTGATCAGAATCTACCTTTATTCAAGGAGAGCATTGGCTTTCTTTGCCAGAGAGAATCCGGAGAACTGTATGTTGAAAGATCATGGCCGGGTCTCGTTGCGTTTCCTGATTTTTATGACGCCAGAACACGGAAGTGGTGGAGCACTCACGTATCCAGATGGCTCAGGACATCTGGAGACGGAATCTGGATTGATATGAATGAACCCAGCCCATCCGCAAACTGGAATCTGGATCGCGATCATGGAGGAATGCTAATCCACAGGATTGGAGACAGAATTGTACCTCATTCCGAGGCAGCAAACGCTTTTCCATATTTTGAGGCAATGGCCACGTTTGCAGGAGCCAAGGAAGCCATGGAGGAACCTTTTGTCCTGTCAAGATCTGGCTACTCGGGTATTCAGAGCTTTGCTGCCATATGGACCGGAGACAATACCTCGGGAACGAAAGATTTGAAGTTGCAGATCTCCCTGATCGCTTCACTTTCCCTATCCGGCCTACCCGTATCTGGTTGTGATCTTGGAGGATTCATTGGTAAAAGCGACCCGGATCTGGTTGAACTGTATTACAGAATGGCACTGTTCTTCCCGTTTTACAGAAACCATAAGGCAAAAGGCGAAAATGATCAGGAGCTCTTCAGGTTTCCAGAGAAAATCAGAGACAGTTTGAGAAAGTGCATCGATCTCAGATATTATTTCATACCATATATTTACTCCATTGAGATGGAAAGCCACCTTTCGGGTCATCCAGTTATAAGGCCGCTTTGCTATGAATTTGCGGATGATGAGGATACCTATATCATTGATGATCAGTATATGATAGGAAAGAGCCTGATGTATGCACCCTTGCTGGAATCCGGAAAGACGCAGAGAACTGTTTACCTGCCTGATGGGGAATGGTTCAATTTTTGGAGCGGAATCTATCATTCTGGCCCTGCCTACATTACCTCAAACGATGAATATCCGTTATATATAAGAAACGGCTCCGCGTTCACTGTTGGGTTTGAACCTCCTTTTGATCTTGTTGTTGCGGGAAACGCAGAATTCCATGACTCAGTCGCTGGAAA
This sequence comes from Thermoplasmata archaeon, assembly GCA_021785735.1. GTDB lineage: Archaea > Thermoplasmatota > Thermoplasmata > Thermoplasmatales > Thermoplasmataceae > JAKAFX01. The sequence goes on from JAJYEP010000008.1 coordinate 22,066, forward strand.
AATTCGGCACAGAAATGGAAGCATTGATCTGGAGAGAAGCACGGAAATTTCTAAAGTATTTTATTATTCATTTGGAGAGGATCAAAAAGGAATCAGACATGAAAAGGAAATTGGCGAAACTGTCGACCGAATTTCAATTGATGATATCCTAAGGGGGAAACCCGGAACCACCATCTGATATATACTAAAATCAATGGGATTGAATTTTTGCGCCTTCGATAAAAGATTGTAACTTTGGTTTAATCTCTGATCGCATTTTTTCTGCTATTTCCCTTGATTTGCCTTGCATCTCTGGTATTACTATATCGCAGTTGATGGAATCATTGAGGCTATTCTTTACCCTGTTGCATATCCTTGACCTGATTTGCAACCCCATCTTGACAAAATCTTTGCTTATCTCCTCGGACTGAACCAGGCTCAATTCGTCAGGAGTTGTGATAAGAAAGAAACTCGTTTTTGAGAGATCATTCCACACTTTGTTGGCGAGATCTCTCCATTCGTTTAGTATTTCAAGGGCATGAGATTTCCCAAATTTCTCCTTTATTTTGAGATAATACTGAATATCCCTCCCCAGATGGTTGTAAAAATCCCTTTCCACGTTCAGCAGATGCATTGTGGAAGATGATGCAGGAGTATCCCATACCACGTAATCATACTCGCCGGAATTTTCTATTTCAGTTAGGTTTGATATCATAAATTCTTCCGCAACGCCCGGAGCTGTAGAGATGTGCTGCAGTACAGACTCATCAGTATTGATGAATTCATTTATAATAGAAAGCGCATCTTTCCCGTATCTGTCTACCCATCTCCTTGCAACCTCCTCCTCCGATAACTCAAGGAATTTCACTTTGTCATTTTCAGAAAATATATACCTTAACGATGGCATGAAATCAGTCGAAACGATAATAGTTCTCCCCATGTTAGAAAGTTCCAGTGCAAATGCAGATGATATTGATGTCTTTCCGACACCGCCTTTCCCTATAAATGCCAGAATCATGATGAGTTATTGCCTGCCTGGTTAATTATGGTGCTGTTTCTCGGATGCCTCATTGTTTGAAATGTGCCCTCAAATTTTTGATCCGAGCATGTTCAGCATATTTTCGTTCTCTACTGAATCGCGCTGTCTTTGATTTTTTGAGTACTGCTTGCACCTATTCTGAATCTTTTCGGATCAGCTTCTCTTCCAGAGGCCTGAAGCAGGTTTATTGCATCAGAGTACGAATGGATCCCTCCTGCGGCCTTTATTCCAATGCTGGGATTGTATCTGGCTGAAAATTCTGCCATCATCCTGACATTTTCAACTTGTGCACCGGTCTTGTTGCCCAGTGATGCGGCATATTCTTTATCCTCAAATCCAGTTCCTGTCTTGATAAAGTCTGCGCCTGACTGCATAACTATCCTGTAAAGTTCCTTTTTTTCGTCCAAGGTTGTATACGCATCTTCGACTATTATCTTGATAACTCTATTATTGTTATGAGCTGCCTGCACAACTTTCTTTAGGTCTTCCTCCACAAGATTGAACTGCTTGGATTTTACAAAACCTATCTGAACAACAATGTCCAGTTCTTCTGCCATTTTTGAATATTCATTGATCATCATGATTCTTGATTCGGTAGTTCCAGCACCGAATGGAAAATCGACTACAACTGCAATTTTCAGATCAAAGTGCTTTGCGTTAATAAATTCCCTCGAGTATTTAAGGTAATTCGGTTCAATACATATGGAGTAGGTTCCCAGGTTAACTGCTTCTTCTATTAGTTCACGTATGCTTCTCTCTGTCTCAATAGGTTTCAGTTTTGTGTGATCAACCATCTTCAGTACTTTTTCGACGCTTACCGATTTATGATTCATTCATTTATCCCTTCGCTTACTGTTATTACCGGGCAGTATTCATTATTTTTCCCATTATCCGCGAATGTTAAAATTACGGTGCTGGACGCACGAAAATCTTTAGCCGGTCAGGTCATGTTCTATATAGACAACAAAAACTGTCCTGAACGACTGAAATTGCTATTTATACTTGCTATCTTTCATGAATTAATATAAATATTTTGGTAGAAATATTTTTATACCCTGAAACGGTATTCATTTTTATGGCAGATAAACAACCAGGAACTTATACTACAGACTCTCTGCCCAGGCTCGACAGGTTGCCTTGGAGTTCATGGCACCTGAAGATGCTTTTAATTCTAGGCGGAGGGATGCTTTTTGAGGGATTTACACTCGGTCTGGGCGGAGGTACCATTAGCTCCATTGGAAAGGTACTGGATCTGACCTCAATCGAAGGATCGGTCGGGGCGACCTCTGCCTTCCTTGTGGGTGAGTTGGTAGGGGCTATATACTTGGGGAATCTCTCCGACAAGATAGGAAGGAGACCTCTGTTTATAGCAAGTATGGCTATAATTTTGGCGGGTGCCTTGCTTACAATTGCATCCTTCAACTTTATATCATTCGCGTTTTTCAGGGCCCTTACAGGATTTGGTGTGGGTGGTGAATTTGGTGCCACGATAGCAGCACTCCAGGAATTCATGCCTTCGAAGACGAGGGGGCTTTATACAGGAACAGGCAATGCTGTGCTCTATGATCTGGGCGGAGTGGTGGCATCTCTGGTTGCTTACGTGGCTATCAGCGCACTTCCTCTTAATGTTGGATGGAGGGTTGCCTTTGCCACCGCTGCTATTCTTGCTGCCGTCATTCTTGTTGCGAGGTTTGGGCTTCCCGAATCGCCAAGATTCCTTGTTGCACATGGAAAGTCTGCCGAAGCTGAAAAGATGGTATCCGGCATTGAATCCAGAATAGAGAAATCTCAGAGTATAAAGCTGCCACCTGTTCAGCCAATCACTGTTATGGCCGCAGGAGGTACCAAGGAAAGATTCGGAACGCTGTTTGGCAAGTACAAGAAGCGCCTGACTCTGGCGTGGATCCTGAACTTCACCGAAACCTGGCCTTATTATGCTGCATTTGGCGTTTTACCGTTCATTTTTACAAAGGTCTTCAAATATCCAGGGGCAAATGTAGGATTGTTGCTTGCCGCAATAACGGCGGGCGGTGTTCTGGGAGTCTTCGTTATGTCCTATCTCCTTGATACCCTTGGCAGAAGACCAGTAATAACCATATCCTATGGAATCGCCGGAATAATGTGGGTGATAGTCGGGGTAATATACAGTTTTGTTCCATTTTACGGCTTCATCGGGCTTCTGGTGATTGTCTACTTCTTCACCTACTCTGCGGCAGGAATTCTCTATGTGCAGATTGGTGAAATGTTCCCTACAGAATCAAGGAGTTCAGGACTCGGTACAGCCATCGGATTTGGAAGGCTGGGTGGAATCATAGGTTCCCCACTCCTCCTCCTCCTGCTTCCGAGCACTCCGGGTACATTCAATCTTCTACCTATCTTCCTTATCACGGGAGTGGTAATGCTGGTTGGTGCCCTATCTGAGATAGTACTGGGCCCGGAGATGAAGAAGAAGAGTTTGGAAGAGGCCTCGGCCTTAAAACCTGGCGAAATTGTCGACTAAAATACGAATAACAATATATGGTGGGATTCCCCACCATTTTTGATTTCTCAATTTTTTGCAATAGTGGTATGCTTATTTTGGAATGATTTTTGTCGCGAAACTATATTGTAAGTGCTAATTTTATTATAACGCGGTCGAATTGCTCTTTATGTCGCAGAATCTCCATGGAGCGCTTGCAGAGATTTTTTTGGCTCTTGACGATGAAGGAATTCCTGATACTGAAAATACAAGGAATCACGTCAGATATCTCCTTGCTAACGGTGTCAAGGGTTTTTTTGTGGGTGGTGTGGCGGCCGAAGGTTTTACTTTTAATGTTGAAGAACGTCTGGCATGGTTAAAAACCGTCGTTGATGAGACAAATGGAAATGTTCCTGTCATCTTCAACATTTCTTCCATCAATTTACGCGATGTAAAAGAACTTGCTGGCAAGGCGGTTGATATTGGATGCGATGTCATTTCCTTGACTCAGACTACCCCAGTTTTGTTCGGTGATGCTGAGATATTGAAGTTCTATACGACTATTGCTGACACGGTAGATCTTCCTATAATGCTGTACAATGAATCTGCAATCGGAAATACATTGAAGATAGATTTAGTGAAGAAAATTTTCTCAACGCTTGAGAATTTCAGATATTATAAGGACAGCACCCATAACATAATTGATCTTCATACTCTGTTGTCCATAGAGAGGCCTCCTCAAGTCTTTGCGGGAAGCGATGGACTGATTTATGACATAATGGCCTCTGGGGGATCCGGAATTGTTTCCCTCGTGATTGACGTATTTCCGAAACTGATCACAGATATAGTTGATTCATTGGAGAGAGGCAGTTTTAAGAAGGCTCTCGATCAGCAGAGGTTCATTCTTAAAGTTCGTTCTGTTCTGAAAGCAGGTGGACTGACATCCGGTTACAGGTACGCATCTGGACTTATAGGTGTTGAGCTGGGGAATCCCAGAATTCCGTATTCCACATTATCCGACAAAGATAAGACTTCAATAAAAAAGGGTCTTGAAGATCTCGGTCTTGTTTGAGTATTTTCTCCTTAGACCAGCAGGTCTGTTTTTGACAAAGGTAATAAACTGCTGACGAGTCTGGTCTTGTATGGAATACAAGCATTTGCCTTCATTCCTTCTCTGGTTTGGAATTTTGTCCATGATATCTGCATTGATCTGGATAACCGCAGCAATTTTGATCAATCCCGGTTTTGACTTTTACACTGGTGCACTTAGCCAGCTGGGATCTCCCGGTGCAAATTTTCCCTGGGTCTATAATGTAGGGCTCATGTTTACATCAGTCCTCCTCTTTATTTTCGCCATTTCACTGCTCCTGCATTCAGTGAACAGAATCGAATCCGCTGGAAGTTCGTTTCTAATGATCGCCGCCCTCTTCCTTGCACTTATTGGAATATATCATGGTGGAACATATCCCCACGACTTTGTTTCATTGTGGTTTTTCATCCTGGCCGATATAGCCATAATCACATGGGGAATAGGACTTGCTCTCCACAATCTGGCATGGAGCGGGTATATTCTCCTCGTTGCAGCGATTTCAACCGGTGCCGGTTTCGGTTTGAACTGGCCGTCGAGTGCTGAACTCGAGACATTCGGTACTGCTGCCATAGCGACTTGGGCCGTCCTCATGATTATTTTTCTTCGGGGAAAATCGGTGGTGCCCGCGGGTTCTGCATAATTTTTCTCTTATTTTCCGATACTGTTATGGGATGAGATCAGGCGTCTTTAAGTGTTATAACTTCCCCTGACTCTGTGTCCGCTTTGATCTTACGTTAGTTAGAAGATCGACGTTTGTGTAAAATGCCTTCCCTCTTGATAGATTCCCGTTGCCATTTCTGGAGTTGTTATCCGGGTAGTATCTTACAAATGTGGGATTTCCAAATATTTCCCTGAAGTAGTCAACGCCAAGGTTCAGATTCATTAGAAATTTTCCCTGCAGCTTACCTATTACAGATTTTATATCTGTGAAGTCATTCTTTGTAAAATTGTAATTATACCATTGTTTTCCAACATATGGAGGATCAAGATAGAAGAATGCTTCCGGGCTGTCGTACTTTTTTATCAAATCCCTGAAATCCATGTTTTCAATCTTCCAACTTCTGACCCTATTTTCTATCGCTGCAAAATTTTCCAGAGTTTTACTTACAAACCGCTGAACTGATTTTTCTCTTGTGGTTGCATAGGTTTTTCCCATTCCTCCAAAGCTTGAGCTGAACTTGTAAATTGTGTATACAGATCTTTCCTCGATTGTCGGAAGCCTGCCCTGCCATTTTCTGGTCCTGTGTGCAACATTCGGAATAGACTGTCGATAGGACTCCCATTCCTCTACGTATTCAATCAGACCCCTATCGCTTTGATTTCCTGCTCCATGACCGTTTGACTTCCTCATTCCTTTTGATGCGTGAGGCTGTTGAAGATAACGCGAAATTTGGGATAGCAACTTCCTGGTTTCATTTGGCTTCTCCTGAATTGCCCTGAACATTTCTGCAAGTTCGATTTCATAATCGTTATACACATTCATTTCTGCCTTGACGTTAAGGGAGACAGAACCGGATCCGCCAAAGACATCAACCATCATTCTCAAACCGGACATTCTGAAGACCCTGTAAATCTCAGGGATCAGAACATTTTTTGCACCAGGATATTTTATGAGTCTCAAAAGAGCCATTCAGTCAGTTACTTAAGATTCCTGAGATGCATTTAAGTCTTCCTTTTCTGCGATAGAATACGAATGCTATGTGCAATAATGTTTATCATCGTTGCCTTCTTCTGATCTGAGAACTCCGATTCAAAATTATCAATACAAGTATGATATTACGAATATACTAATATTATGAATTATTAGGTTGTTGATACATATGGATCAACCAACCAGATTTCCGACTTTTGAATGCATAATATCCAATACTGTTGAAGAGTACGACTCCGAGGTAGAGTTTTTCTTCCTTGTCAAAAACTACCTGTTGTCCACACTGTCCAAGCTAACTTTCCTGGATCCGGAATGGAAGGATAATTACATCCGGGTAATGAAATTCATTTCTGATCTTTCAGATTCGCTGGTTCATGTAACTGAACCGCCCTCGTATGATTTTCTCGTGAAATTATCCCTGGTGGATGAGATTGAAGATAACCAGCTTGACAGGTTAATCCGTTCAAAATCGGAGACTGCTGCGGTTGTGGTTGAGGCATCGACAAGAACCAGAGAACTGATGTACTGGTACGTGAAGAATTCCAGAGTTGAGAGATTTTCAAAAAGTTTCAACCCAGCACGTTTCCAGGGGTTGCCGTTCCTGAGGCTTGCTCTTACATACAGAAGCATCCAGGTCTCTAAAAAATAATGGATGAGATTACAATTTACTTTTCCAGACCAATACTGTTGATTATCCTACCCGAGTTACCGTCTATCACCAGTGAAATGGCGTTGTTCTTGTGAACGAACTTCGCAAACCAGACCGGCACGTGAAGCAACTCTGCATCTCCCACATCATCCTGGGTTGAGATTTTTTGTACCATGTGATAACGCTGATGAACCTTGTCACTTTGCAACTGATCCACAAAGGTCTTTGCCTGATATTTGGCTGAATCCTCACTTATATCCCCATTAAGCACTTTTATTCCCTTTGGTATTTTGGAGACATCAAAAACTACTCTGCTTGTGAGATCGAAGGAATAGTCTTTTGGCTGATAGCTGAGCAGTCCTTTAACAGCAACTACGGGATAATTGTAATTCTGGTCAAGGGTATTTGATCTCAGGTTTCCCCTTCCACCTCCCATTCCACCCATCATCATGCCGCCCATCATGGCTCCATCCATCATGCCGATTCCCATGCCCATGCCACGTCCTCTTCCTCCCCCCATTGCGCCACCCATCAGACCCATTAGCATGGCAGTTCCCGCTATGGATCCTACCTCAGATGCCTCACTAACATAGGTATATTGCGTTCTTGCTGAAACAGGGACTATCACATAGGGAATGTATGCGAGATTCATTCCCTCGTTTTTTGATTCTTCCTCGAGATGCTTTCTTAGTAAACCTCTATCCATATAATCCTTTAAAATAGGGACAAGGGAATCACTTGTTGGAATTTTGAGAGGCAACATTGTGTGCTTTGACATGCTTTTCCAACCGTCATTGTTGAGAGTTATGCTTGCTCCACAATATTCACATGTAATAATCATCTCTCCAAGCTGCGGTTTTATTGGTGCTCCGCAGCTGGGACACTTTAGTTCCTGCACCTGATTTGATGCAATCACCGGTCGACTATCGCCTGGCTGAGAAGAAGTCTGCACCTGCGTTACCGGAGTGCCAATTTTGTATCCGCATTTAGGACAAAATTCCGAGTCGTCTGCTATCTGAGCTCCACACTTTGCACAATACATAATGATCACCTTAGAGTTGCTTACCGCAATTTGGACAAAACTTGGTACCTTTTGGAGATTCCACGCCGCAACTGGGGCATTTTATCTTTTCAACCTCGAGAAGTGTTCCGCAGTTAGGACAGAATTTGGTTCCAGCAGGCGATTCTGTTCCACATTTTGGGCATTTTATGGTTCCCTGCTGTTGCTGACTTTGCAGCGAAGTACCACAGTTCGGACAGAATGCTGCTGTAACAGGAACAATGGTTCCACACTTTGGGCACTGTTTTGTCTGTGACTGCTGCAATCCGGATGACATTCCTCCCATCATCTGGCCGCCCATAGCGTATCCCATTCCTGCCCCGGCTCCAAGACCAATACCTATCCCAGCTCCTGCTCCTGCAACTCCAGTAGGATTTTTTGCTGCATCCACCATTGCCTCACCTGCCTGAAGCTGCAGATAGTTCACTCCAAGAACTGACATCTCTGATCTCTTGTCCACTGCTTTTTGAACTTCATCTGGCAGGTTAATGGTCAATCCTGATAGTTTGTTGATTTCAACCCCATACTGTGCGAACTGATCCGGTGCAGTTGCCAGAACGACCTGTTCTATATTGAGAAGATTAGCCGGTATATCAGTAACTTTCAATCCCTGGTCCTTCATTTTGCCGAGCGCATTATATACGAGAATAACCATCTGTTCCTTCAACCTTGAATCCACCTGGTCCGATGTCTCAACATTAAAGGTTCCCACAAACTGGTTTATGAAGTTTTCCGGATTCGATATTTTCCACCTGTATTCCCCATACACTTTTAAATTTACAACCCCAAAAGTTGGATCGTTGAACTGGTAAGATTGCGTGCTCCCGAACTTTCCGTCTAGAAATCTCCTCTGAATATAGTAAACTTCGGCCTGCTGTTGAACTCCTGTAAAAAATTTCAGTAGTCCCTGAACAACAGGCGCGTTGAAATCGGTTAGAGCATATCTGTTCGGCTGATCAAAGTACGTAAGAACCTTCCCGTCTCTAAAAAATACTGCGGTTTCATCCTCTCTTACCACGATATTGTCGTTGAATCTTATCAGACGGGGGACTTTCCACATTATGTTCCCTTCCTTGTACTGAGTTTCCCAGGCAATGGTTATGGATCCTGCCACACTTCCGCCTTTATCTGGAATGTTCTTTGATTTTTTTCCAATCATTTCTGTCCACCCCCAGAAATCAATATGTTTTCAACTGTCTCCAGTCTCTTCTCCCAGTTAGTACGAACCTGGAATATCAAATCTTCCATCGTCTTCGTAATATTCCTCATAGCGCCTGAATCTTTACTGTCTGTATTTTGTAACTGCCCAGATTCTTCATCTATTTTTGAAGCTGAATCCAGGAAAGCCAGATCATATTGGTAAAGCGACTTAAGTTTGGATTCGTCTATCCTGACAGCCGGGGAAATACCCGTATACCCCTGTGCAGAATGAAGAATCTCTCCATCAAGCTGCTGAAGTTTGGATAAAACTGAACCAATCAGTGTTAGATTTTGAAAATTTCCATCGCTGGCCAGATCACTTCTTACGGATTGCAACTTTGCGATTGAATTATTCAGATTCTCAGAGACCTGTTTTCTTAGTAAGGCATCTGCAACCCTCAGGTCATCGCCGATCCTGTATTCCTTGAATCCCGGTATATGCAATTGGATCTTTTTTATTATGCCTCGGTTATCTTCAACTACGTTTCGTATATCCGGGTTTGGGTTGCCTGACTGCATTGAATGTCGATCTCCATCATGTTAGTTGAGAATATATAATTATGCGGTCTTATAATAACTGGTGTGACGTTTCTCCTGCATCAGAATATAAATTTGATATAAAAGTCGTTACTGATGAATTCCCATTTCTTTGGACGATATTGAATTTTATCACTAAACGAAAGAATAAGAGCGTTTCCTTCGGTTATGAAGCTCGTCCATTCTCAACGGTATGATTATATAGTTTTTTTAACTGAAGATTCGATGGTTTTGGACAGCTTCGGGTCTTCCCTCAGGGAGACTTTGAGAAAGATAACTGGTGCAAGTTACATCGACAAGGATACGATAAAGGAAGTGGTAAAGGAAATTCAGAGGATTCTGCTGAAAGCCGACGTTAATGTCAAGCTTGCACTGGAACTTACCAGGACTCTTGAAAAAAGAGCGAGCGAAGAGAAGCCTCCTGCCGGCATGCTTGAGC
>JAJYEP010000056.1 GCA_021785735.1 Thermoplasmata archaeon
CCTTGCTCATCTTCTTTCTGAGCATCAGAGAGTTTATCACCACAGATGATGAACTCATGCCCATTGCAAACGCAGCGAGGATCGGAAGCACAGAGAAGACGGACAATCCGAGAAAGGGAACCAGCACTCCGCCAGCAATTGGCATCAGCAGCATGTTGTAGCCCACAGCCCACCCGATGTTCTGCTTTATCTTTGTGATGGTTTTGGTTCCTATGATCCTGGTCAGTATGAGGTGTCTCAGGTCGTTGTTAATGAGTATAATGTCACCGCTTTCCCTAGCGATATCCGTGCCGGAGCCCATTGCAATACCAACGTCTGCTGTTTCAAGTGCCACGGTATCATTGATACCATCTCCTGTAAACATGACGAAGTCTCCTTTCGCCTGGTATTCCTTGATAATTTCTGATTTGTTCTCCGGAAGAACCTCCGCGTGGATATCATCGATTCCAAGAATGTTGGCAACCCTTTCGGCCTCAGATTTCGAATCCCCCGTTACCATGGCAGTTCTTATGCCGAGCTTCCTGAGTTCTGTTATTGTGGCAACTGCACTCTCCCGAACGGTGTATGCAAGCGTTATATCTCCTATACTCAAACCGTCCACGTAAATGGATACCACAGATCCTCCTGCACGACTGGCCCTAGTTATTTTTACCTCCCTGCCATCAACAGTGCCTGATATCCCCATACCAGGCATCTCTTTGACCCCCTGCGCCTCATCGATCGAAATGGAGGCTTTTCCAGCCTCCTTTATTATGGCCCTGGCTATGGGATGGTTGGAAGATCTCTCAACGGAAGCTGCCATACGCAGCATATCATCTCTTGACCATCCGCTTTCAGGGAGAATGTGAGTAACAGCCGGATCCGGCTCCGTAAGTGTGCCAGTCTTGTCGAATACAGCCATATTGACCTTTGACAGCCTGTCCAGAGCGCTGGTATTCTTTATTATTATACCGTTCTCGGATGCGTAATTCGAGGATATGAGTAATGTGATTGGCCCGGCAAGTCCGATGGCACACGGGCAGGCTATGACTACAACCGAGACAAATGCCAGGACTGCAATTTCCAGGGGAAGGGCAAAACCTGTACTATTGAGGTAGAAATACCAGAATAGTCCCGAAGCCAGGGCCGCGGCAATTACCACTGGAACAAATATTGCTGAGAACACGTCTGCAATTCTCTGTACTTTTGCCCTTCCTGAAATTGCCCTCTGGATCAGTTCATATATCTGGCTAACGGTACTGTTCTTTCCAGTCCTTGTAACACTGATCTTAAGGACGCCATTGAGGTTGGAAGTGCCGGATGAAACTGTGTCGCCTTTCTTTTTCAATACCGGTTCCTGTTCTCCGGTGAGCATGGATTCGTCCACTTCAGCCGAACCGTCGTAGACTTTCCCGTCTGCAGGGATGGATTCGCCAGGCCTTATAAGTATAATGTTGCCTTCCCTGAGTTCGTCTGTTGGTGTGTCAACTTCCTTTCCATCTTCTGTGATCACGTGCGAAACATTTGGGATAAGCTCCAGAAGCTTACTGGCAGCCCTGTTGGCACGAACCTTTGTCAGGTTCTCAATGAAGTTTCCCGTGAGTATGAGTGTAATGATGAATGCAGACGCGTCAAAGTAGACGTCTGCAGCCGGTATCTTACCTGGGAAAAAGGTAACATAGCTGGAGAATATGAATGCAGTAAGTGTTCCCATTGAGATCAGGAGGTCCATGTTTCCGGATCTGCTCCTGATAGCATGATATGCTCCTTCGTAGAATCCATATCCAGAGTAAAACTGAACCGGAAGAGTCAGCATAAAGAGGGCAATATCCTTGTATGCCTGTCCAAGAAAAAGGCTTCCTGGAACCAGGTAGTTTATGATTATGATTGGTATCGCGAGGCCCCACCCAAGAACAAGCCGCCTTTTTAGGCGGGTCGCTTCTTTTTCCGGTGAACTATACTTCTGCTGGCAGGTTTTAGAACAAAAATAGTATGTTTGCCCGTCGACTACCGACGTCAGATCGGTATCCTCCGGTACAAACATTCCACATACGGGATCAGTTGGCATTTATGTTCTCCTTACCTGCTGTATTTCAGGGGGTTCTTGTCGAATTCTGACTTGCAGTGGCTACTGCAGAAGTAGAACGTTTTTCCCTGGAACTCGCTCTTCAGGTCAGTGCTCTCCTTCACTTTCATTCCGCATATTACATCTGTTGCCATAGTTATGAATTGTGTTGATATACATATATTATCTCTATCCATAATGTTAAAGTAGCTGAGTAAAATCATTACATTATGAGAAGAAATCTTTCTGAACTGGAACAGAGGCTCATATTATTGCTCAAGAGAAATTCCAGGATGAGCATAGTGGACATGGCAAGTGAGCTGGGCATCAGCAGGCTTACGGCCAAGAAAGCCCTGGACTCCATAATATCAAGCGGAAGGATCAAGAAATTCACCATCTCCATTGCAGATGAGGAAAAGGATATGGTCCTCGTATACACTGACAATTTAGAGAACATACCGGAAAATATTATCCTGGAGCGCTTCTCTCTCATAGACGGATCCTATATGGTGATCCTCTACTATGAGGACCTCATAAAGTTAAAGAAGGCTAGCATAAAAAGAGTTGAAATAGCAACCTCAAGAGAATCGTATGAAAACATGAACAGGGTAGAAAATATCCACTGCGATTACTGCGGAAAAGAGATCAAGGACAGTCCGATCTCAGTAGGAATAAGGGGGAAGACATATTACGTGTGCTGTCCGAACTGTGAGAGAGACCTCAAGAAAAGAGGGGAGATGATTCCTGAAGAAGATTCCAGACACTAGCATGTACGGATAGATGCTGTTGATAAAAGGGATGCTACAGTTCTAATCAAACATTCTCATAACGTCTAATATATTGGAGCTGCCTGGACAGTTTGGTCAGAGATATTATAAATAACTGAGATGAATTATAATCTACCATGAGTTCAGTGAGAGATTTAACTAACGGAGTGGACTCATCATCTGGCGTGGCTGAAAATAAACTGGCGGACAAGAATTCAAACATTCCAGATTCAATTGCTGTTGGGAAAGGGAAAGTTGAATCGGGAAAGGGAGTAATAAAGGCTGTTAAAGGGAAATTTTTAGTCTTGGAACTGGTTGAAGAAAAAGGGCCTTGCCCCGATAATATGTGCCAATTGGAAGCTAAAATCACTGCAAGGATTCTTTATGACATCAACGATCCATCCCTATATGAAATGATTAAAACAGACAGGTTCACAATAGCCATCAGCAAAGCTGTCTGGCGCGCCATAGATAGGGGCAGGCAGAACATCTCTATCAGGAAAGGACGATTTGGCAGTCTGATCGTGAAGGGTTTCTCACTAACCTACTGATACGCCCATGCTCTTTTACACCATCTTATGGGGTGTGATCTCACCTCAGGGTGATTCTTATCGTTATGTACGTTTCTGGTGATCATATTTTACAGATTGAATAAAGTATGGTTTTATACATTAACAAGATTTCATAACTATGTCTTGTGGATGTATGAAGAATTCGGGAAACCACATGGGAAAGCATCAAATGCACAGCCATGGCGATGAGGGAAACTCCTCAGCGGATGACACTAAAACTGCACTGGAAATACTGAATGAGAGGTATGCAAGAGGAGAAATCGGAAAAGAAGAGTATTTAAGCATGAAGAATGAAATTCTGTCCAGGTGAAGAAATGGCAACTGAATACAGAGTCAAAACAGAGCGTTCTTTTGATGAAGCGTGTGACAAGGTTAGAGAGATTGTACCTCTAAACGGTTTCTCTATACTATCTGAGATCAGGATAGGCGAGATCCTGAGGTCAAAGGGGTTTAAATATCCTAATTTCACAACCTTTGATATCTGCAATCCTGAATATGCACATGAAGCCCTTTCCTTCGACCACAAGGTAGAGACGCTCATTCCATGCCATCTGATAGTAAAATCAGTGGAAGACGGTGCTGAGATATCTGCTCAAATGCCTGCAGAAATTTTCCATACCATTCAGACAGATAAGATGGAACAGAAGACGGCCTTTCTAAATGAGGTTGAAACAAAGCTCAAAATCGTTGTTGACTCACTCATATAATCGTTAAATGGGCCCAGGTACAGGCGGGAAACCTGCCTGGCGCACCAATATTTTGCTGCAGAGATTGTTTCCTTATGGTATAAAATGCATGAATGGATATTTGCCTGTGCGAATTCATTCGACGAGAGGCAGCGACCCATCAGGGTTGGTTTTATCGTTAACTATTGTTTTTCATCCTTTTAGTTGGTCCTGTCATTTGGCTCAAAATACTCGCTTATTTCGCAGGCACATCAAAAATCCGCCGCAAAGCAATGATGTTTACTTCAAACTAATTGAAAAAGTTAGATAGGCAGCATTGCTGCTGCCCGTATAATTATTGTTCTACAACTATCCTCCCATACATCCCGTTTTCAGCATGACCGGGATAGGTACACAGGTACCAGTACGTTCCGGATTGCGAAAAACTGTAACTCATATTGTAGTAATAGAAATAACCCGAATTTGTTGGTGGAAGAAAGCTCATGGATGTCATCGAACTGTATCCCCCCGATCCCATGGAACCCATTCCGCTCATGTAGGGATATGGTGGACCCTGATTGCTAAGTACAAAATTATGTTCAGAATCGGTATCGATATTTACCACTGTGAAATGAACAGTCACTCCCTCTTTGATCACTATCGTTGGGTTGTACATGCCTAGTATCTCAAAACTGTACATGCTCGGTCCGTTCATGGGTCCAGTCATCACAAGCAAGCTGCTGGAACTGTTTATGTAAATAGTCGAGTTAGTCTGTGAAGCATAAACTCCCGGCTCTGTTACATTCAAACCTTCAAGCTGTGACTGCGTCAGGTGCTGGGAACTGCTGGGTGTGTTGTATCCACCGTAGTAGTAGAAAGCCGAAAATACAAGCACGACAGTAAGGAAAGCAACTCCCACAATTCCTATAGCTTTATATTTGTTCATAGAAAATTTCACCTTCTTATGGTTTCAATCATCTGACGGTATTCGGACTCAGATATTTCTCCCCTTGCGAATCTTTCTTTCGCAATCTCCTCTGCCCTTGCCATCCGATCAACAGGTCGATGCGGTTCAGGGGTTCGAACGTCTTCAAATATGAAATAAATGAACACCAACACCAAGATTACCGATATCACACCTATGATCGGCATTATTATTCCTATACCATAGAAGCCACCCATCATCCCATATGGGCCATAGGTTCCATTGTAATAGTTGCCTCCAAACAGAATGGAGACAATTATTGTAACTGCCGCAACTGCAGAGACAAGCGCCACAATGAACCACATCAAGTTTTCAATATGTTTACCCATGGTATTCATATATGGTGGAAAGACACTTAATTCTTGGTTGAAACATGTTTCATGAAACTAATTTGAATAGGTTTCAGTAAGGATTATTTCATTTGTTACGCCTTTTCTCATCTTCACAACCACCCCTTTATTCTCCAATGCTGTCAGGGTCCTGGATATAGAGGCTTTTGAGGCATTAATTGTTGTCACTATATCACTTTGAAGCATTTTATTTCCATTTTTGTTTATGAGATCTATGATTTCAAGCTCTAAATCTGTAAAGTGTTCCGGGTTAATTCTGATCGCTGAGGCAGTATTACCAGATGGGTACGACCCGTCCAGTTTCGATAAGACAATGGTTTTGTACTCTGTATGTTCAGGTTGAATCAGTGGATATAGCGTCATTAGCCCTTTTACAGAGAGTGCCGAAATAACAAGATTAACAATTACTATCCCTGTAAAAAGATAGAAAAAGTCATCAGTAACTCTCCCCTCAAGGTAAACAACGACCACAAAAAATGTAATGGATATGACTACGATAAGGAGAGAGAGCAAGAGGGATATGCCATAGAATATGACCCGTCTTGTAACCTGTGGTCTCCCAGATTCTGCGAGGGTAATGGCTTTGCTGTTTCTCATAAATCATTATGTCCTATAATTTATTGGGCATAAATAGTTCCTGTCATCCAGCCAGGAGTGGACATTGCGCCTCCCCATCCTGTTGGTCCTGAACCACAAGCAGCCTCACATTGCCAGACATAACTTCCACTGCTGTTTAAGTAAAAAGAAGCAACCTCAGTATATCCCGCTATTACAGGAATGTTAACAACGGTGCTCGAACCTTGTAAGATAGTGAAAGTATGCAATACTTTTGATGCTGGGAATGATGTTATGTTGGTAGACCATGACTTTGAAGTATTGCTTCCCATAGCCGTAGTGCCGTTTATGACATAGACCTGATCATTTAGAACCCCACTGGCAGTCAAATACTGCGCAGGTACCGATGTGTTACCCATATCGTACGAAGTGATGGTGATGGTTATTTTTGTGTGTGTAGGCAGGGTTATATTCGACGTGGATTGAAGTGTGCCATTCATAACCTCATAGTACCTGGGTTGAGCTCCAATCGAACTGTTGTAGTTTGCGTCCATGACTTCCATCAAGTCAAGATGATATCCACCATTACTTTGCTGATTACTGCTCTGGCTACTGCTGACGGCGACCTGATGGTCATAAGCAACACCAATTCCCACTCCCCCTATAATCACTATCGCGGAAACAATGGCGTAAAAGACTTTTTCCTGCATAATGAAATAATGGTTGAGAAAATTTAAAGGATCTGTTATCATAATGTAAAGGAAATGAATCATGATTATTCATAACGTATGGTAAGTGGAAGTCAG
>JAJYEP010000057.1 GCA_021785735.1 Thermoplasmata archaeon
TGGACTTGATCAGGATGGGTTCTACAGATTACTCTAATGAAACTGAAGTTCCGCCGTTGACGCATTTCCTTGTAAGCACCAGGGAGTTCTTGTCAATGCCTTCAGATATCTGCGCCCAGATGTGGATAAGGTCCTCAATGGCCAGGAAGGGGATAATCGGATCATTCGGATTTATAGATGCTGGTTTTCAGGGAAATCTCACGCTGTCATTCTTCAATTCCTCCAGTGAAAAATTTTCAATTTCCCCCGGATCAAGAATAGCACAGATAGTTTTCCTGAGGATGGAATCCTCCTCTAGCAGGGACTATGGAAACAGATCGGGCAACTATCAGGGAAGCAGGGGCATTCAGGTAAATGGCAAGAACTCTGGGCAAACTTAATTTTCCGGTTTTAAATAAGGTAAGGTTGAGAAACAAAGAAGACTATCTGCTGGTCACCTGGGAATTTCTGGAATCATTTGAGAGTGCATCAGAGAGAGATATAGCTTCAAGACTTGGAATAACTGCAGCCACGGCTTCCCAGTATATATCCGCACTGGTGGAGGAAGGTTTGTTGAACAGGGAGGGGAGATCCATTTTATTCACACCGTCTGGCAAAAAGATGACAGTTCCTCTGGTCAGGATGCACAGAGTTTCCGAGGTGTTTGCGTATCGCTTCCTTGAGGTCCCATGGGAGGATTCACATGTGTCCGTTATGGAACTTGAGCATCTCTTCTACGGGGAAAAGGGAGAAACACTTTTTAAGAATCTCGGGCGTCCCTCCACATGCCCACATGGAAATCCCACAAATCCTGTGGAAAGAGTTCCGGGAATAAGCGCGTCTCTATTGCAGACAGGCAATTATAAAGTTTCCCGTGTGGTCTTTGAAGACAGAGATCTCCTTAAAAAGCTCGCATCAGTAGAAGCTTATCCAGGAAGGGAGGTAATCCTTGACACCAGTGATGGGGTAACTCTGAAGACAGAGATCGGCGAGATAAAGTTATTTCCGGCGGAAACACAGGCGCTTATTCTTGTGAAGTAGCGCTTCCCAGCGGCATCAGGTCAGTTCTTTTAGGGACATCGTATTCAAGGAACTCTCTACTGAGGTAGGAATCCTTAAAAATTCCCTTGGCCTCGACCAGAAGATCCTTTGGATCCGGAATTCTGGGGCTGTAATGGAAAAGGTAGAACCTCTTCACTTTCGCATCGGAAGCAATGAGTGCAGCCTGTCTGGAGGACGTATGTCCGAATTCGTTCACCTTGGGTTCGTATTGTGAATCTGTAGTGGTTTCGTGGATCAGGACGTCGGCTCCATATGCAAAGGTCTTCATCGACTCCATGGGTCTTGTATCACCAGAATAGACGACTTTTCTCCCCTTCTTGAGTCCTGCTGCAATCATGTCCAGAGTGATGACCTTACCGTCTATCTCTGCAAAACCCTTATCCCTTATCTCCTCAATTCTCCTGTCGGGTATATTCAGTGAATCAACCTTCTTTCTGTCAATCTTGACCAGATCGTTCTCTTCGAAAGAATAGGAAAGGGCTGGCACAGGATGATCATTCTTCAGAGTTCTGACCTTGAAGTCATCGAACTGGACAACCTGATCCGGTAGAAGTTCATGGACGAATATATCGAACGAAAGTGTATAATAACCGACACTCAGTGCATTTTGTAATATGTTTCTTGCCATTATAGGTCCATAAATGTGAAGTGGTTTTTCCCGTCCATTAAAGGACATGCTCTGGATAAGGCCAATGATTCCGAGAAAGTGATCTCCATGGAAGTGGGTAAGAAATATGTTATCTATCTGCATAAACGAAATCTTGCTCTCCATAATCCTTTTCTGTGATCCTTCACCGCAGTCCAGAAGATTGGTTACGTCATCCGATTGAAGTACTATACAGGGCATTGCCCTGCCAGGTACAGGCCATGATCCACCTGTCCCAATGAACGTGATCTTGAAACTGGAAACCATGGAATGTGATAATGGCCATGTAAATTATTCTTTTCCAAGAAAGCTATTCAAGCAGTGATATAAATAAAAAATTTGATCTTAAGACATTCCTTTCAGGTGTCATAATTTTGCTAACATGCTGACTGCTACATCCCAGCGGTAGCGATCATAAAGACCACACAAATATCGTATCTTGGTAGGAGGAATCACTTTTTTCAAGAGGTGGTAGAATTAATTTTCCTTATTGCAGCGGGTATCTCCTCAACTGTATTGATTTGGAGATTTCTCCTGATATATCTACTGAATTCAGAATCGACCTTTGTCCCATGTCCATTGAGGATCATGACGAGTCTGGAGCAAAGTTCCATACCCTTTTTGTCAAAATCGGTTAAAATGATCACCTCTCTGTATCTCGACGAAATTTCCTCCGCCACCGCCACTAAGGTCTTTCCCTGGTTTATCTGAATGATTGTACCCTTAAAATTCATTGATCGGAGGCTCCTGATATCATTTCTGCCCTCAACAACTATTGGTACGGTGAGATTTTTCATGATATACCGGCTAAAAAATTCCATGATCTTCTGCTGTCTTGGAACCATTCCGATGTACATGGAAACACCTGTAGATAAAATAGTATGCAGAGTTGGGATCTAGTTCTGATTCATGGGATATATGCTTCAACCCGGATAATCCGTCAGAGTTCCCCCTTGAATTTTTTTTGGAATATCTGAATTTATATTAGAATAAATCATAAAAAAAAGTAATTATAAATAACTGCGTGAAATGACCACAGGTTGATGTTAACATGACTCTGGAAGTAGGTTCCGATGCCCCTGATTTTGAGGGCAAGACTGACAAAGGAACAAATGTTAGACTTTATGACTTGCTTAAATCTTCAGAAGTTGTCCTGTACTTTTATCCGAAGGACTCCACTCCAGGTTGCACAGCTGAGGCATGCAGCTTCAGGGACAACTGGGAAGATATTCAGAAGGCTGGTGCAGTTGTGATCGGCGTCAGCACGGACTCTCTTGATTCCCACAAGAAATTCAGAGACCACTATTCTCTGCCGTTTGATCTGGTTAGTGATCCGGATTACAAAATAGGAAAGATGTATGGTCTTCATGGTTTCATTATCAAACCCAGAGTTACATTCGTCATAGACAGAGGGGGAAAGATCAGGCACGTGTATGAATCGCAGTTGAATGCGAAGAATCACGTCAGAGAAGCTCTGTCTGCACTCAAGTCCATTCATGCAGGCGAAAGTGGCAGTTAGTCCCAGAACCTCTTGTTTTTAGCATACTCCATCTCCGCATTAAGTATGGCTCTAATAAAATCATCCTCATTCTGGTAAGAAACCTCCAGTAGTCTAGATGCTGTTTCAGGACCTATTCCATGGGCAGCAAGCGCCATAACAGCAAGTATACCTCTTTCTCTTACGAGATGGGCATTTTTATATAGACGTCTGCTCACAAGCCGGTCTTCCATACTTCCAGGCTTCCTCAAAACGTCTCTCTCGAAGTCTGATAAGGCAGCAACAAGACTGCTTCCGCAGACTGGGCATTTGATGCTGTCGATATCCCTGACCTTCATGGTGCGAACATTACCGCATCTGGTGCAAACAAGGGTGGTTTCTTCATTCATTATTCTTCTTCTGATGGAATCAAGGATTGTCTTGGTCGGTTTCAGGGGCAGAACTCTTTCAGAATAGTGGGTAAGAAAGGCCCTTGAGGTTTCTGTAATGTTGTCGTTAAGGGTGAATTCCATCTGACCTGCCCTCAGTTTAATGAGAAAAGAAGAAACCGCATCCAGATCCATATAATCCCATATCAGTTTGCTGACAGAATCTTTAAAAACAGGAGTCCCAAAATAGGAATCGACGATCTTCTCGAATCTGATCCTGCCAATCTCTGCGTCATTGGATATGATTCCAAATTTCCTCGCCTCGTAAAGGAATACCGACGAGAAAAATCTAGAACGTCTACATAGACCCTCAACATAAGATTCAAGCCTGTCTGGATCAACGCTTTTTACCACGCCAAGTATTTCCTTTGCGCCCATGTTCCTGGTTGTTCTGAAGTAGATGCTGTAGGGAGAATAATCCATTTCAATGCTTTCGCCGGTTATCATTGACAGCATTCCTGACATTATCTCTGCAAGCGCAAAATTTCCCTTCGTGCCGAGAAGAATCTGCATTATTATTTCTCCATTTCTTGTTTCAATCATTGGTCTGGTTGATCTGCCGAGAATCCCTGAATGCCATTCCCTCAGCGCATTTCTACCAAAATCGTCAACCGTGACCTGGAATTCTTTTCCACTCCTTAAAGAGGATACCATCTCCGCCACCACCTGAGGAACAGGTATGTCCTCCCCTGTCCATTTTGGTGCAATTGCGGCCGTTGCATAGGGTTCCACAAGAATCCTTTCCTTTTCGACCATTCTGGTTCTCCAGGTGGCCCCCTTCATGACAAAATAGCTTCCAGGTTCAATTTCGTTAACAACGTATCTTTCATCAAGCGTACCAATGAACTTCCTGTTCATCACATCTATTACCTTATAGGTTTTTTCGCTGGGTATCATTGAGATATTTTCAATGAAATACGTCAGGGAGGACCCCTTTCTTCCCATCTCATCCCCCTCCACCCAGATTTTCCTGATATTGTGAAGGAAGTCAATGAGAGAAGTGAATTCATCCTCGCTCATATCCTGATAAGGATATGTTCTCTTTACCAGATCATAAAATTCCCTGATCTTCATTTTTCCGACGCAGTTAAGTTCAGAAATAATCTGGTTGGCAAGGGTGGCCAGAGATCCTTTTCTGACCCGCACGTCTTCTATGTATCCGGAAAGTGCCAGTTCAGATATTGCAAGCGCTTCTTCCAGCTCTATGACATCGTTGCAGACAATAAATCCCTTTGATGTCTTCTTTATCCAATGGCCGGACCTGCCAACCCTCTGAATCAGCCTGTTAACCTGTCTGGGGGAGTTGAATTGAATCACTAGATCCGCGGAGCCTATGTCTATGCCGAGTTCCAGGGATGAAGTGCAGATCAGGGCTTTTATCTCACCTTTCTTGAAGGCAATCTCTGCAGTTTCCCGGGTCTCTCTGGAAAGCGATCCATGATGAACCATAATTGGTATATCCCCGAGCCATAATCTCAGCCTGAACGAGAGGTCCTCTGCGACACTCCTGGTGTTTACAAAGACCAGAGTTCCGTTATGCTCCATTATTCTTTCCCAGATGAATCTGATGGAGCCTGCGTATTGTTCATCACAACCCAGTTTTTCAGCAAGGTCTTTGTCTCCTTTTGGTGTTAGAGTTACGGAGAGATCAAGTTTCTTGACAGGCGAAGATTCCAGTATTTCAGGAGGCTTGACCGGCGATAGATACTTTCCCAGTTCCTTTGCATTTCCAATTGTTGCGGAAAGTCCTATCCTCTGGAAACCTCCACAGAGCTTGTCCAGTCTCTCTACGGCAACGGAGAATTGTGAACCCCGTTCAGACTGTGCAAGTTCATGCAATTCATCGACAATCAGATATCTGCATGATTTCACGACCTCTCGCAGCCTTTTACCCTTCAGCAGGATCTGGAGAGACTCAGGTGTTGTGATAAGCACGTCTGCAGGATCAGTTACAATTTTTCTCCTCTCCGTTGCGTTTATGTCACTGTGTCTGACCTGTATCCGAATCCCAAGGTGCCTTCCATAATCCACAAGCCTCCCGAGCATGTCACGGTTAAGCGCTCTGAGAGGAGTTACAAAAATGGTGGAAACCGGTAAAGGTTTATCTCTCAAAATTTTATGGAATATGGGTAGAATTGCGGCCTCGGTTTTTCCAGACCCAGTTGGAGAAATTAGTATGGCATTGGATCCCCTTAAAATAGAGGGTATTAGAATTGACTGTGCTTCGGTTGGGTCGGTCATTCCGCGTTCTTCCAGCATTTTTCTTATCCGATCATCCAGCTGGTCAAACACAGTTGTCAATTCTATCTCCTGTAACTTTAACATCCAGATTACACACCAACTTAATAATTCCCATTAATTGTATGACAGGGACAAAATCCGTGAATAAGCTTAATGGTCGGAACAGGTTGAATCACACAAATATTGTAATTCATAAAAAAGAAGACCTGATGGCTATCTAAAAGTCATCATCGTCGTCTGAATCATCGTCATCATCGTCGTCGTAGTCTCTCCTCGCGATGAAAGCTAACATTTAGAGACACCCCCTCCCACTAAATTCTTTTTGCTATAAATAATTTATTTGAATTTCATTGCTGGAATTGAACACAGAAAACCACTTGAATAAACGATGATCTAACACTGACAGGATATCAATCATCATTAACTCAGACGGAGGAGTATGATACAATTGTGGCCCTGGATTCCGGAAACTCCTTAAGAATAGTTCCAAGTATGGAAAGGAAATTACGCGCGGTATTTCTTGAGAGAGTGAACTCTAAGTCGAGATTGATGCCGTTGTAATACGCCCTGTTACTGATCAGAAGAACTGGTGACCTCATCAGGAGTTCAAACATCCTGAGGGAATATTTGTGGCCAACCCGGTCTTCCACAAAATTATCAGAAATCCGTACCGCGCTCTCTGAAAACGCATAACCAGATGCCGAGGGGCCTTCAAAGAGATATAATCCCCTGAGATCATCCGGAGAGGATATTGCCTTGAATGCGAAATGAAGCGGTAACTTTAAAAGGTTGTTGATGGGTGAAGGGTATTCCATCGTCAGCTTTATCGAAGCAAGATCTATGTGATTTCTGTACTCTTTTTCAGC
>JAJYEP010000058.1 GCA_021785735.1 Thermoplasmata archaeon
TTCAATCGTACACCTTTTCTTCCACAAGCTTAAAGTCCAGAGCATCCTGCTCCACGTTCCTCCTGTTATTCCAGTATTCTGGCCTTGAGATTTCCTTCACGAATTCATGCTGTATGATCATCTTCATGACCTCGCTGCTACCGGTCCAGATCAGCCCAAGTCTGGCGTCCCTCAGGAGCCTCTCAATGGGATACACTGTTGTGTAGCCGATTCCACCCATCACCTGCATGGCATTGTTGACGGCGCTCCACATGGTTTCACTGGATGTGAGCTTGGCCATGGAAATGATCTTCCTTGCATATGCCAGCGGAACCTTCTTCTTCTCGAGCTCATCGGCCACCCTGGAAGCCTCATAAACGAGTGCTGACGCGCCTGTCAGCGCAGTGAGACTTTCAGCC
Organism: Thermoplasmata archaeon; assembly: GCA_021785735.1. Taxonomy (GTDB): domain Archaea; phylum Thermoplasmatota; class Thermoplasmata; order Thermoplasmatales; family Thermoplasmataceae; genus JAKAFX01. The sequence continues at coordinate 399 of JAJYEP010000058.1, forward strand.
AGCCTGAAACTGACTCCCTCATGTTCTATGATTTTGCTTCCGAATGCCTTTCTCCTGAGTGCATAGCCGGTAGCGATCTCTATTGCGGCCATTCCCACACCGACTGAACCCGCAGCTGTTGTGAGTCTTTCCGGCACCATCATTATGTTGAAGACATCGTAGCCGCCGTTAAGATCCCCTATGAGATTTTCTTCTGGAATTTCCGCATCCTTGAACACTATTCTTGCCGTTCCCCCGCCCTTGTTGCCCATGAGGCCGTACATGGTCTCAACCTTCAACCCCGGAGTATTCCTGTCGACAATGAACGCACTGACTCCCCTTGTCCTGTTTGTTGCGGAAGGATCGCTAATCGCGTAGGTGACAAAGAAGTCTGCGCCCTGACCGCCGACGATAAATCTCTTCTGACCGTTCAGAACAAATGATCTCCCCTTCTTGATTGCAGTGGTCTTCATCATCCCGAAGAGATCCGATCCGCCGGAAGGCTCGGTTATGGCCTCGGCGCCATAGAGTTTACCGGAAGTTATGCCCCTGAGATATTTCTCCTTCTGTTCCTTCGTGCCGAATTTGTTAATGGGCTCTCCAACTATCGTCCCAAGTGAGTACATGCAGCTCAGCGTGAACCCCAGATACCCCATCTCCTCAACTGCGGACATGTCTCCCACCCAGGATGATTCCCTTCCACCATAGATCTTTGGGTATCTTAACCCAAGAATGTTTGCACCTGCATTTATATCAATGAATTCTCTTGGAAATTTTTCATTTTCCGATTCAATCGATCTGATGAGATCCGATGGAACTGATTTGACCGTTTTCCTTGCAAGATATTTAATTTCCCTTTCGTTCTCGTTGAGCAGGAAGTCTTCCATATCAATTCCTCCCGGAAATCTGTCGAAGGGCTTTCTTGTCTATCTTTCCTGTGCCGGTCATCGGCATTGCCTCAATCGTCACAAATTTATCAGGAATCCACCATTTCTGCATTTTCCCGGCATCCACCATTGTCATGAGATAGTTCCTGACCCTGCTCTCATCAAGTTTCTGGTTGCTTCTTGTTTTGATATAGGCGACAGGGCGTTCACCCCATCTGCTGTCCGGAATTCCAATCACTGCGACAGACTCAACCTCGGGAATGTCTGAAATTGCACTCTCGAGAACAGCAGATGGAATAAATTCTGCTCCGCTCTTTATGAGATCCTTGATCCTGTCGCTCACCTGAACTCTTCCGTTAATCAGTGCGCCAGCATCTCCAGTTCTGAACCATCCGTCAGCGGTGAATGACTCTGCAGACTTCTCCTTCTCATTTTCGTATCTCTCGGGAAGCCACGGAGACCTGAAGTGAATCTCCCCCAACTCACCTTCGGAAGCTCTCTTGACCTGATATTCAGAAAACGGTGCCGGTATCATGCCTCCTGTGGACAGGACATTCCTCTTTCCCAGTTCCTGCTCATCCTCCATGACAGATCCTATTCCGGCTATCAGCCCATCAGAGAAACCGTAGATGGATGTGAGCTCCACACCCTTGGCTGTTGCAGCGTTGATAAGACCCGATGGTATCGGTGAACCGCCGACCATCACCTTCAACCCTTTGAGGGTAGATGATGGACTTGACAGTAGTCCATATAGCATGGTCGGCACCATGCTCATCCACGTAACCCTGTTCCTGTTTATTGCCTCGATGGTGCTCGCCATGTCAAATTTCCCGTCCATCACATAATCTGCCCCGATCATTGTGGCAACGTATGGTGTTCCCCATGACCATAGATGGTAGTTTGGGATCAGCGAAAATATCACGTCATTTGAATTCATTCTTGAATTTCCGGGATATGCGGAAAGCAGTGTCAGGATGCTCCATATGGCCATTGTGATCTTCCTGTGCGAATAGATTATTTCCTTTGGAGTTCCTGTGGTTCCGGAAGTGAAGAGCACAGAAGCCGTGGTGTTTTCATCTATGTTGAATGATCTGTCCACTCTGGGTTTGAACAGATCAGAATAGGGACTGTATGTATCGGACCCGTCGAGCAGATATATGTCTTCACTCCTGATCAGCCCCAGTTCCTGAATTTTTTTTGCAATCGGCTGAAATTCCTTCGAGAAAAAAAGCACCCTGTCGCCTGCCGCTCTTACAGTTTTGATCAGTTCCTCTGGAGGAAGTCTCATGTTCACCGGATGGATCACGTTGCCGGAACATGGGATTGCAAAGAGCAGCTGCAAGTATGGAATGGTATTCCAGTCAAGGACTGCCATCCTGGTTCCGGAATGATACTTTTCAGAAAGCCCCTGTGACAACTGCAAAACATCCTCATAGAGTTTTTCGTAAGTTTTGGTTTCGCTCTTGTAGATCACTCTTTTTTCCGGTGATCTAATGAGTGTCTGGTAAAACAGCCGATCAAGTGTTAACCCGGTTTTATTCTTGCCATCCATTCGATTGTATGGATATGATTATATTTACCGTTTTTGCTTGTTTTCTTTATAGATATTCTTTGAAAATAGAGACTATTATAACGCTGGGGAAACTGCCAATCCTTTTCCCAATCTTCTGTCAGTTTAATTCGTCATTTCCGTCTATACCTGTTTTTATCCACAGATGCATCGTCTTGCCCCATTCAGATAATATGCGATCAATACTCACGATGGGCTTGGCCGGATTCGAACCGGCGATCCCCGCTGTGTGAGAGCGATGTCGTGACCACTGGACTACAAGCCCTCTGCGATCCTGTAGCATACAGATCATAAAAAATGTTTCACGCAGTTGTCCGCTTACCAAACTATTAATATGATGTGAGCTGGAATACCCCTGCGTTAGCGGGAGGAGGATGTCGCGCTGATCTATTATTCCGGCAATTCAGGTATTGTTAACCTGATCGACGATTTTAGCGATATTGGGGATCGATTTTATTCCTTTGGAAATTCTTATTGACGCGACAATATTGCCAGTCATGCAGGCCATTTCTTCGTCATATCCAGACAATATGGCTGCTATGTAGCCTGCATCATACGCGTCCCCTGCTCCAATAGTGTTATTGATCTGATCAATTTTTACAGCATTGCAAGAAAACACTTTTCCATTCTTTATTAACTTCGAACCGTCTTTATCCAGTTTTAATGCATATGCTGCCCTGCCCGTTTTTTTTAAAATATCAGGCGTTTCTTCAAAGCCGGTTTTTGAATATGACAGTGCCTCTTCCCTGTTCAGAAAAACTGTATTCGAGAAATCAACGAACTTTTGAATATCGACAATCTGGGATATAAGCGGGCCGGGATCAAAGAACACGTGTTTCTGATGAATACTTGCATTCTTTGCCGCGTTCAGAATTGTATTGTATGTTTTCCCTTTGCGGACCAGATTATAGCCTTCGAAGAAAATTGACTTTGAGTCTTTTATCAAACTTTCGTCAATATTATCGAGCATACTTCCTGCTCCCGCATGCCCAACAAATGAGTGGTTCTTATTTGAATCGACAAGGTTGATGGAGGTTGCGGTCGCTGCCGTATCATCCCTGCTCATATACTTGGTGATGACCCCACTTTCGTTGAGTTTCCTCAGCAGGTAATCGCCCAGAACATCCTTTCCGATTTTATCTGTAAACGCCACTTTCAAACCCAGACGGGATGCGATAATCGCCATTGCAGCTGGGCCACCCGGTGCTATTTCCAGTTTCGGTGACATGCTGGTTGTTCCTTTGAGGATAGGGAAGCTCCTGATTTCAAGAGAAATATCCAGAACAGCATCGCCTATTATCAGGAGATCATGATCGGATGACATCCAGAAATTTACCTCCCAGTTCCCTTATATCTCTTTTGGAAGATGAGTCAATGGTTTTTATCCAGTCTTTTGGAATATCTTTGATTCCGGAATAAGAACCCGCAATGCCTCCAGTCATTGCTCCAATGGTGTCAGAATCCGCACCCAGATTGCATGCCAGCAATATTGCATCCCTGAAGTTCCCTCGGGATTTTACAAATATTGAGATGGCTGCAGGGACAGCATCTTCCGTCAGTGCCCATTGCGGTTTCGATATGAACTTATAAAGTTCATCAAGGAAGGAGTCAGAATCCGGGGAGCTTTTGGCTATATCCACCGCTTCCCTGATTCTCTGAGAAATCGACAGGTGAGGGTTTCCCATCACTTTGGCTCCCAGGTCAGCCCCTCTTAAAGATGCCCGATAGATCGTGTCTATATTATTTTCACCCGAGACTGCACTCCTCACGGCGAAGCATATGGCTGATGCACCGGAAACTGCCAGAGCAGTGTGATGTGTACACATGCAGGCGTTTATGACATCGTTTACAGTTTTTTCATCGCCAGAAAACGCATCAATAATACCGACCGGGCTGATTTTCATTGCACAGCCGTTGGTCGTCCCGTTCATGCCTGTAACCCTGTATGATATGCCGGATTTTAGATCTTTTATGGCAGATCTGGTACTGGGGCCTATCAGCGTTGTATTCAGTATGTCGTTGTCGTCCGCCCACTTCACCAACCTCTTTGCCACATCTTCCGGATCGATTCCTCTGCTGGATATTATTGAGTCGGCCAGCATAAATGTCAGTTCTGTATCGTCAGTGTATTCTCCTCTGACAAGATCGGAATGCACTGAACCTTCCATGGGTGCTTCAAGAAAATCCTTGACCACGCCGAATTTGCCTCTGATCTCTTCCCTGCTCAGAAAGGTCGTGGGCATCCCCATTGCATCCCCTATGGCAACGCCGTAAAATGCGCCCAAGATTTTATCCTTAAGGGCGTTTCTGTCTGGATTCATGTTTTATTCACTTTGTCCCATATCCTTACACTCCTTCCCTTGCTGGTCTCGATTCCCCATACATACCAGGCTGCTGAGGCTACCAGCCCGCTGCTGAAGATTCCTATTCCAAGCCACATGTAGGATACAATTGGCAGATTGACCGCCAGAAAAATCACGGGGATGGAACCGCCAAGAGAAATAACCCTGACCACTGCGAGATAGAGTCCCCTCCTCTTCGTTGGCCAGATCTCTGATTTCAGTGTATCCTCCGCCAGGAAATATATGTTTATGAAAACGGAGACCCCGATGAATAGGAACCAGAAAACGAAGGTATCTGTGAGCCAGATTTTTAAAGTCGGTATGAACAGGTATGCAAAAATGACGACGAGAATTGCAGAAACCAGAAGAAAGCGTTTCCTGCTGTATCTGTCCGCAACGAGACCGAGAAAACCTGCCGCGAATGCCACTATTCCGAATATGAAGATCAGCCAGTCTGTGAGCGACGGGAAGAAATACGGACCGAGAGTCAGTACAATAAGGCTGAATCCGGCTGTATAAGCCCATCCTATTATTCCGCCCACCGCGATTCTGAAATATATTGATGGTAGTTTTGCCGGCCTCACCAGGCTGTCTTTTTCGGGCGAAGCACCATAATACTTTTCCAGTTCATCGCTTGCCCTGCTGAATTTGCCCTTCGACTCCAGCCACATGACGGACTCCGGCAGTCTCAGTCTTATAATGTACATTACAAGAAGCGAAAGTAACAGGGTTACTCCAAGCAGTTCCCTCTGAGCAGATATTGATGAAACGGCGAGGAGTGCCATAATTGCTGCTACAGATCCGCCTATATTGGTGAAATTGAGTTCAAGGAACAGGGCCCTGCTTCGATATTTCCTGGGAAATAATTCGTGCGTTGCTGCAAGTATTGTGTTGTATTCACCACCAGCGGCAAACAAAAGCATGCCGATGAAGATCAGGATCGTTATGTAGGTGTAACTGAATATGAGACCAAGGGCACCGACCGCGTAAATCGCAATGGTGATGAACAGTGTCTTTTTCCTGCCAACCTCATCCGCAAGTGGTCCCGATACTGCACCGCCAAGAAGGAGCCACAGGGGCGGCCAAACTGCCAGCAGGGCTATCAGTGATCTTGGAATAGTCACCCACGATGTTGCTATGTATGATAGGGAGTATATGTATGCCTCAACACCCGTACCTATTGAAAATGCAAGGAACAGAAGGCTGTGAACAGTGCTCCATTTTAAATCCTCAACCTGTGCTGCAGGGTCCATTGTTGGATACTTTTTGGAAGTATAAGATTGTTCCCAACACCACATCAATGGTTTATAATAATCGGTTCAATGGTTCTTTGAGAATTGATGTTGCATTCCTCCGTCATCAGTCTTTTTATGGGATGATGGTCAGATTGTGAACAGCAGCTGAATTTTCAGTTAAGTCAATCCGGTGGAAATGCGGGTGTATCTCACTTGTCCACAAGCTTCATCGCGTTATCCGAGTACCTCTCTCCCCTGACACC
>JAJYEP010000059.1 GCA_021785735.1 Thermoplasmata archaeon
ATGAATTCCGTCCCGCCTGATGCCAGGGGTGCTGCATCCGGGATGGCTACTACACTCAGGAACAGTGGGCAGACTGCAAGCATGGCCATATTCTTCACCATTCTTATTTACAGTATGTCCACCACACTTCCTGCTTCCATTTCTGCTGGCCTCACCAGTGCAGGAGCTCCCCAACTCATACCATTCATGGCGAACGTGCCCCCAACCGACGCAATATTTGCAGCCTTTCTGGGCATAAATCCATCCACAGCAATGCTGTCCCTGCTTACGCCGGCACAGATCAGTGCACTTTCCCTCTCTCCAACAGCCATTCTCAACATGTCGGCAAATTCCTGGTTCCCCGGAATCATTTCGTCTCCATTTATGACAGCGCTCCATCTTACCTTCATATTCGGATTCTCGATTTCTGTGGTTGGAGTGATCCTGTCTGCCCTCAGGGGAAAAGATCTAAATGCAACTTCAAAGCCAGTCAGAAAGGAACCTGGAGTAACGCAGGAGCCAATCAATGAATGATGATGAAAACAACGATCCTCTTTCTCCTGAGGGTCATTTAATTATAAACATAATCAAGACAGGTAAAATTCTGACAAGATATATGGACAGGATGCTCAGATCCAGTGGAACAAGCGTTGTGGAACTCGGAATATTGCATCGTATCAGGAATATGGGATGCAGGAGACTCACCGATCTTGCAGAAGACGATTTTATCAGCAAGCCAAGGGTGTCGAATGTGCTCAATGCCATGGTGGAGAGAGGTTTGATTGAGAGGGTAAAGGATACCAATGACGAGCGCGCATTTGAACTGGTGATCAGCAAATTAGGTGAGAAACTCTATTCCGATTCGATAGTGCTCATAAATAATTTTTCTTGCGAGTTCTTTAAAAATGCAGACTTGAATCTAATGGACGGGGTATTCAGGGATGCACTATCACGCGTAGAAAGCGTTTCAAGGGACAAAACGTAGGGGCAGCATGCGATGACAAATTGTACTGTCGTTCGCGTGTAATCGTGGACTTTTCCCGACTCATTATCCGTAGTTCAGCTTTCATTCTTGTTTGCTGCAGCGTACACAGCGAACGCAAAAATGACCAGCGCAAAGATTCCCATATATATAATGAGTGGAAGAGCAAGTGTCAGATTGTTGAACAGCATGATGTCATCCAGTATCTTGATAAAGTATGTCAGAGGAAGAACCGACGAAATCGTCTGGAGATAACCGGGCATTATGCTGATTGGGAAGAAAACTCCTGATAGAAACATCATGGGGAAAAATATCACATTCCCGATGAGACTTGCTGTCTCCTCCTTTCTCGTTAACAGACCTGCGAGCAGTCCAATAGACACAAACGTGATGAGACCTATGAATATGGATAGTACAATCAGTGAAACTCCAAGTCCGGAAACAGCAAAATTGATCCCGAAGAAAACCGATCCAACTATGATCAGAACAGCATCAGAAAGCAGAGTAATCCCGAGGTAGAAAATCACAACTGCGAAGAGCCACTCAAGTTTTGTTAAGCCGGTAAATGAGAGCTGTCTGAATATCTTTTTCTCTGTGTAATTCGGAACAATGTAAATCATGGAAAATATTCCGTTGAGCATTGTGAACCCAATCAAGCCTGGAAGATAATAATCAACTGATTTGGGAATGTTCTGTGCAACAGGTATATTGGAAAGGTAAATTGTTCCTGTACCATTGCTACCGATTTTGAAAAGAATATTCTGAATCACAAGTGAAAGGGATTGCGAATATGGATCGGAAGGGTTAGAATAGTAGGAAATATAAGACTTGCCAGACGCAAGCCCCTGTGTGAAATTCGATGGAATTATTATCCCCTGATCAACCGAGTTATATACCATATAATTTGTAAGATTCTGGGCTGGTGAGACCATCTGTACGGTAAAGAGTCCAGTACTGTTTATCGCAGAAAGAACATTGCCCGAAACCGTGGATTGATCCATATCCTGAACCGCAAGCGTTGTTTTCTGTGTCGATGTCCCACCAAAAATAGACCCAAAAATGATCATGAATATAACCGGCAGAAGTACAACAAAGAAAATGCCTGATTTTGAACGCATGAATGATGTTACATGAAGCCTGAGATAGGCCAAACTTCTCTTAAGGTTCATTATCATCAACCTTTCCCACGAGTCTCATGAAGACATCCTCAAGGCTCTCTCTTTTCATAGTGACGTCGGTAAGTTCTATCTTTTTCTCCTTCAGCAGGTCTACGATCTCAAAAAACTCAGTACTGTCCTTTATTACCACCTGCACCGTACCATTCTCTGAAGACACGTCGTAACCCAGAATCTCCAATATAGACATGATGTCGGATTCAGATCTCAGGATGACCCTGTCGCCCCTGTGGTTGAGCCTGACTATTTCATCAGGTGATCCTTCAGACACAATTTTTCCATCCTTGATGAAGGCCACTCTGTCTGAAAGTTTCTCGGCTTCATCGAGATAGTGTGTTGTCAAAAAAACAGTTCTTCCAGTTTCCTTCATCCTCTGGATTACAGACCATACATTTCTTCTGGAGAAAGGATCCAGGCCCGCCGTAGGCTCATCGAGAAAAAGGATTTGTGGTTCGCTAGACATCGCCATCGCGAGTCCAAGTTTCTGCTTTTGACCACCGGACATATTCTCAAACGGGGTATCCCTCTTATCATAGAGATCAACTTCCTTCAGCAGTTGAATCACATCGGTCTTGCTTCCCAAACACCTTTTGTAGAATTTCAACGCTTCAATGGGGGTTATATTCGCCATGAAATTGAAGTCCTGCGGCAGTATTCCAATCCTTCTGCTCAAATCCTTTTTATTCTTTATGGGATCGAGGCCGAGTACCGAGATCTCGCCGGAAGTTTTCCTCCTTATTCCTTCCAGAATCTCCACAGTGGTGGTCTTGCCAGCACCGTTGGGACCGAGCAGACTGTATATTTCACCCTCTTTCACGTACAAATCTATGCCGTCCACTGCCCTCAGACCCCTGTATTCTTTGACGAGATTCCCTATCTCAATAACCTTCTCCAATCCTACGCTTATCTGAATTCATTATTTATTTCTTTCAGATTTACGGGGAATTCGTAAATTGCCAAAGAAATCGCTTAAGTATATTGATCGCATAAGTGGAAAACGCAGACAAATAATTTTGAGTATAAAATCAGGGGATTGGACAGGAGACTCTGGATCTTAAGCATCACAAGGTTTATCAGGTCATTCGGAAGAGGATCGACCTTCGTCTTTCTACCTTTGATTTTCATAATCACATATCACATATCATTCATAGATACCGGCCTTCTCCTTGGATCAGCCACTGTGATTATGGCTGTTGTTCAGTATTATGCCGGTATATTCACCGACAAGATAGGCAGAAGATCCATCCTGGTGTATTCCCAGATACCCGCCGTGGTGTTTTACATTCTCATATATTATACAGTCGCCTTTCCGTTCTACTTTGTTCTGCTTGTTTTATCCTGGTACGGAACAATAGTTATCAATTCCATTCAGTACCCTGCAGTGCAAGCGTCGGTGGCGGACATAACCTCTGTTTCAGACAGGCTTTCCGGTTATACAATAATGAGAATAATGGCCAATCTGGGAATTGCCATAGGTCCATTATTAGGTGCGTATCTTGCCGGTTATGGTTTGCAGTATATATTTCTGATCTCTGCATTTGCCACAGTGGCGGAAATAGTGATGCTCTACTTGCTGATGAGGGAAACGTATTTCCCACAGAAATCCAGTATAATGAAGAAAGGCGAATTGAGGAAATCGTACAGTGGAGACAGATTCTTCGTAGTATTCATAATAATTGGTATAATTTTGGGATTTTTTACGAGACAGAGAGGGAGTTCACTGACAGTTTACTCCGTGGCCATTGAGAATCTTCCGTTCATGTACCTAGGATACGTCTGGGCTCTGAACGGTTTTCTGGTGGTACTTTTGCAGTTTCCCATCCTGAGGATGATGACCAGATATGGTAATCCAATGCTCTGGAGAGGCATCGGTACCCTATTCTATGCTGCAGGCTTCCTTATCCTGATAAATTACCCAACGTTGATGATTCTGCTTGTCTTTATGACCATTTCAACTGTTGGAGAGGACATGCTTTCTCCCACAACGCAGAGCATTATCACTGTAATCGCGCCGGGCAATATGCGGGGGTCATATATTGGGGTTTATAACTTATTTACCAGCATTGGATCATTCAGCGGTGCCGTGCTTGGACTTTGGCTTTTATATGTTTTGAGAAACTTGACGGCAACATACTGGATCGTCATAGCGGGAGGATCGGTTGCCGTATCTTTTATGTATATTTCCATTAGCGGCATTTTCAGGAAGCGTTTTTCGGAGGCAACAGTAGAAAGCGTAAAGGCATTGGACAGTTGAGTTCTGTGCCGATGCGACAACTAAATAAGTTTGCAGCGTCTATCTTGCATTAATATAATAATACGCAGGGTAGAGAGATCATGGCGGATGATAGACATAAGAAACTAAGTGTTCTGTATGCTTCCGGAAAGGAACTGCAGATCAGCGGAGAATTCTCTAGTTATCTGGGAAAACTCCTTAATACTGATCTGAGCAAACAGATTTGGGACGGAATGGTTCTTGTACCGGAATTCGAGGTTGACGACGAACTCAAGGTTTTGCTTGAAACTGTTGTACAGAGGGAAAGAGTAAGCTTTGATTCACAGGTGCGATTGCAGCATTCCATAGGAAAATCGTCACCAGAAATCGCCAGGGCAATGGTATACCAGCTTCCGACTCCTGTGGATGCTGTTGTCTTTCCGAAGGATAAAGAGCTGAGGAGGCTTATAACTGTTCTTAAAAAGGAGAATATTAAGATCACCGTGTATGGTGGTGGATCCTCGGTCACAGGAGGAATAAGATCAAAAAAATACGAGAGAGTGGTCTGCATCGACACTTCAAACCTTAACGAACTGGAAATTGGAAAAGGTTTCTGCACTGCAGGTGCCGGTCTTACCGGATCTGAGGCTGAAAAATTGCTCAATGCAAAGGGGCTGACAATGGGTTTCTTCCCTGAATCCTTGGAGCATTCCACCATAGGCGGGTGGATCTCGACCAAAGCCTCCGGGCAGGAGTCAAATGCATATGGTGACATTGAAGATATTGTGATAAGTGTAGATCTATATCGTTCAGATTCAACAGTGATTGAGGATAATTACACTCGCATCTCTTCGGGAGTGTCTGGAAAGGATATAGCCACTGGAGGCGAAGGGAGGAACGGAATAGTGGTGAGGGCAAAAATGAAGACATTCCCGAAACCCGAAAGGAGATATTTTCAGTCTTTTCTGCTCCCATCATTCAAATCAGGAATTGATTTTATGAAAACACTGGAAAGATTTCCGGACGTCATGAGGCTAATGGACGAGACTGAGACCGATTTGGCCTTGAACGAGGCTGGAGACAGTTTTTCCAAAAGGGTCCTTCAGAGAATGATGAAGTCAAGAGGGATATCCCAGGGGTCGATGGTCATAATCATGAGCAGAGAGAAGATCTCAGTGCCAAAGATATCAGGATCGATTAAGATGGGTAAGTCTCCTGCGGTTAGATGGAACGAGACCCGTTACCAGAGACCATATCTTGGAAATATACTATGGAAAAGATCAGTTGTCGTTGATACACTTGAGACTTCAGCGTCATGGAATGATCTGCCCTCGCTTTACCAGAACGTGAAGAACGAATTTACCCAGGTCACAAAAGAGATCGGAATCAACGGACTGATAATGTCTCACATATCTCATGAGTATCAATCTGGTGCCTGCATTTATTTCACATTCATGTTCAAGAGCTCAAATCCAGTGGAAGATCTGGATACCATCAGGGATCACATGGTTCAGACCTTCCTTTCTTCCGGAGGAAGTATAACACATCATCATGGAATAGGAAATGAATTCAGGAAATATCTGTCAGATGGTTTGAAATCCATACAGGATAAAGCGTCTGATCCAATATTCCTTCAAATATAATGATCAAATGATTCCGTTGATGATCTAACATGGTAAGACTAGGCTAGTAATGGGGTTGAAAGTATACGAAGGCTACGCTAATAGAGAATCCAAAGTCGGGGAAGGATCTGCGAAATCCAGTCAGTGAGGAGATTAAAGCTTCGCTCAAAGATGTTGAAATAGTTCATGTCAGGACTGAGTATGCGGGTCACGCATCGACCCTGGCTGCTGAATATATCCAGATGTCAGATGCACTGTTTGTGTCCGGTGGCGATGGTACGCTTAATGACACAATTCAATTAATTCACTCCGCTAAGAAAATACCGATTCTTGTGATACCATCAGGCACTGGTGCAGATTTTGCAAGATCGCTTGGGATTTTCAGTCCAGAAGATTCGATCAGGGCATTTCGGGCAGGTAAGATCATAACCGTCGACTCTGCCCTTACACAATTCGATGGTAAGCAGAGACTGTTTGTAAACATTGCAGAAATAGGATTCGGTGCATCTGTCATGGAGAGGGTAAATAAATCTCCAAA
>JAJYEP010000060.1 GCA_021785735.1 Thermoplasmata archaeon
TATCACGCCGTAAGTTCAAGAATTTAGATTCCAACGCCGAACTTTTCTTTCATCGCGTTATATATCAATTCCTTTTCGTACTTTCCGTATCTATTATTCTGATCATGGGGAGTGAGTACCTGCAATACATTGGTTTTGAAGATTTCAACATAGTAATGTGGATCAATCTTGGAGGCATTTTGACACTTTACCCATTAAGAATGTCAATCGAAAAATATCGTCAAAAGATAAGGTCAGCCAAATCAAATTTCAGGGACGACTCTATTCTGAAACTCAGAAAGGAGGAAGCTCAATTTCTCGAAATATCAATAATTTCCTTTATTGCTGGATTCGTGATGATAGGAATCCAATACAGCTTGAATGATCATGTCTCAGAGTTGTATCTGATTTTGACTATTTTTATAATCCCGACGTTAGAGGTGGTGGCTATATTCTCTCTGCTATTCTGGCTTATCTGGCATTTTTCCAGAAGAAGTGAACAGAAGAAGAGGGGGCTTATATAGTTCTCTTTAGTTCAATGCTATCCCGAATCCGTTTTAATTTGGGTTGGGCACCTATTGCCAACCTAAAAATAGTGAGGAATGATTTGACTCATTATGCTAGCAGATACTCTGGTGAAAAACGGTGCCATAAAATTTGGAGAATTTAAACTTACATCCGGGGCAATTTCCAGCTACTATGTTGACATCAAGGAGGTATCCACGCATCCCCAGATACTGAAAGAGATTGTGGAAAATATAAAACCTCATCTGACGGCGGATATTATAGCGGGCGTTGAATTGGGGGCTGTCCCTCTGGTCGTGGCCACGTCAATACTGACCGACAAACCATACATTATAATCAGAAAGGAAAGATCCCATGGGACAGGTTCGCTTATAATCGGAAATAACTTCGAAGGGAAGGAGATAGATCTTATTGAGGATGTAGTCACCACAGGAGGTTCTGTTGTCAAGGCGGTTGAAATCCTCCGAGAAAACAAGGCAATAGTGAAAAGGGCAATATGCATAGTTGACAGGGAGGAGGGTGGCAGGAAGAATCTGCTGGACCACAATATAGAACTGATACCTCTTGTCAAAATAAGTCAGATAAAGAGGTAAATTCAGGACAGGGCATCGTCTATTCTTCCAAGCTCGATAGGCGTGGTCGACTCCCCCACGAAAACTCCCTTTGAATTGGCTATAACGGAGGAACCGACATACATGCTTCCAAAATTGGCTGTTACTGCCTTCACTCCCACCTTGAAATAATTCTCGAGAAATTCTATCTCGTCCTCTTCAGCAGTCGGAGTGACAATCATTCCCTTCTTGGTCAGTACAGAGGCACTCCCAACAGTCTTGATCCCTCCGATGGTTGCCTTGATAACCTCCACATCCATGTTATCTTCAATCTCCCTCATGGATTTCGTGCTGAATCCCTGGTGTACGATGGCAGATCTGTCATTTACGACAATATCATTCCCAAGAGCGTTGAACTTGTCCTTAAGATAGAATATACGCCTTCCACCGAATTCTTCTGAAGTGTGCGCACCATCTTCCTGTGGAGGTAAAACTACACACTTAGAATTCATGGTGATCATTGACCCGATGAGGTAGGAGTTGTCAATATAAAGCAAAAGAGGGTTTACGCCAAGAGATCGGCATATCTCTTCAGCAACATCAACTTCGACGTTTTTAGGCAGAACTGCAAGATCTTCAGAGATTTTAGCGTATATCCCTATGAAATCACTTTTCAGGATCGAAATTTTATTAATCATTTTTATGGCAATATTACCTCTGCGGTTTCGTCCTGGAGCTTCACGACCCTGACCTTTAATTTCCTTGGGGATTTCATCCTGCCACGTTTCCAGATCATTTCGTTGACCTTTGGATCTATCCATATGTTTCCTATTCCAAGCCTCATGTGGCGTGCCACTTCTTCCTTGAGGACCTGAATAGAGGTATCCGCTTTTCTCCTCACAGAGGGGTTCCCTGCCTTCCTAAGTGTTACAGTCAGAAAAAATTCGTTGGCAGCTTCATTATTTTCAACCATGATTATCACCTTACAGCTTTAGGCCGTTTCTTCTCCAGCTTCTTCTCTTATTGTTCTGGGTCATCCTTCTTGCAGTCTTCAGCATCACCCAGCCAGGAACTCTCCTGTTCTGTTTGGTTTTCTTCATAAGTCTGATCTTTCTTCCGTATTCTTTGTTTCTACTCATTTACTTATTCCTCCATTCAATTTTAGTCTCTTTTTTCGCGCCGGATAACTTTTCCAGTATATCTCTTAACTCTTCATCACTGATGACCCTGTTTATCCTTCCGGCTCCCGCCAGTTGAATCAACTGGTTTTCAACATTCTCAGCCATGTCTGCACGGACGAGTCTGACTCTGCTCAGTCTCTCCCTGGCTTCTGGTGATAGTATCTGTCTTAGTATTTGCTGACGTCTTGCCTTCTCCACTTCAGCGGCCTTCTGTTGTTCAACCGCCATCTGCTCGTCAGCAGCATTCCTCTGCATCTCCTGAATTTTACGTCTTCTTATTGCTTCCAGTTCATCATCATTATCCATCAGAACTCAACCCCCAACAAAAGACTATTACTCCTGACCTAAATTAGTTTTTTGTAAAATTCACTTTTCTCGGAAAGTTCCTTGAGAACCTCCTTTGTAGCTTTGTCCAGTAAAGATACGCCCTGCGGAGAGATCGATCTTCCCTTTGCATCTTTTTTAGCGTATCCAAGATTCTCAAGCGTCTGGAACATAGTTCTTACAATGAATCTGCTGCCTTTCCTGGGATGATAACTTCTGGAGCCCATATCGACTCTTCCACCATAGTCTGCACTGAGTTTTGAAATTCCAATTGGTCCCTTTATGGAGAGTTTCCTCAGGGTGGATGCAAGTCTTACGTGATACCAGTCTTCAGTATCCCATGAATTTTCCTTATGTACTCCTGCCTTCAGGTAATGTACCCATTCCGGAACCTCTATCCTCTTATCTTCTTTCAGCTTCTCTGCAACCTTTTTAAGAAGGATTTCCGGAGGTACCTCTTTAACGTTAGTCATTTACTTTCACTTTCGCCGTTGATTTTATAGGTATTTATAACTCTTTCGAAGAGCAGGGATCAGTATCGAATTTCCATTCCATCCAGCAGTTTTCTGGACATTTTCAGACCTCTGCGGCCCAGCGTTAATAGGTAAAATAGAGCGATATAAACTACCAGATAGAATATCAATGGAAACAACGGCTGAGTCAGGGATATTGAGAAAATAACAGATATAAGCTCAAGAAAGAAGACAGGGATCAGCAAGAACACAAGCGTGAATACAAAGAGTTTCATGAATCCAAGGTTTCCCCCAAATGACTCCATATTGATCACCTCACTATCTGAAGGTAATTTTTTCAACAGTCTCGAGGCATTCCACAGACTTGTATCAACAAAGGAAAAAATGAGAAGGGGAGGGAGAATAAACAGGTAGATAAAGGAAGATGATGTGATCACAATTGATATCACAGAAACCGGGATAAGTATGAAGAGGAATACGATAAGGTTAGAAAGGACCTTTGACAGAGCGATATCCGAATTTGCTACAGGAAGGATTCGGTAACCCGGAAAACCCTTGTTTTCGGATACGAGTCCCATGATTGTATAAAAGGAGGAGGCAAACGCCACAAGCGTCAGGAGCAGGTAGTATATACCCAGGGCACTCACACGGCTGCTCCCGCCGTATAGTGATAGAATTATCGGGAGAGTTATGATTACCGGTGTCATTATCAGATTGATGTTCTGCGGCTCCCTAACTACCAGTATCAGATCTTTTCTCACAAGCGATTTACGAAACCCTGCTGGTTTGGAAGGCTTTCCTGCAGTCCTGTTCTTTGGGTCCTCCTCGATGTTATTGATCCGTGTAAACGCGATCCTGCTAAGGACAACGTCTAACAGAAGGAACAGTGAGAGATAGATTGCAGAAAAGATCAGATCATCCAGAATATCGGCAAAAATAGGCCGGATTAGGAAAACAGAATAGGGAATGTTCAGGATAAAAGTGTAGTACCTGGTCATTCCGGAAAGGGCCGGAATGAAATTGGAAATGGATTCCGGAATGTATATTACAATTTCAAAAACTATTAGAGATCCCATAATTGCCGTATACTTCAGTGCGGTTCCAATGTTTCTGAGGCCTTTCCTGACGTCGCTTCCGAATGCCTTGTACGAAAGTACAGCAAATATTGACCCAAAAGCGAACCCGGAAAAGATCATGATGAATGTCCAGATTGTTCCGAACAGGAGTGAATAATAATTACCGGTAAACAGATAATAGACAATTATGCTTGGAACAGTAAGAAAAGCAATGGAAGACCCGTAAAAGATCAGATAACAGAAGAACAGGATCATGCTGTTTCCCTTCATTGGCAGCACTTTCAGTGGCTGAAGGAGAGAATTGCTCTTGACACTCTGTATGAGAAGCATTGAGTTGTAAACACTGATGAGAAATCCATAAACAAATATGACAAAACCGATGTTTGCAAACTTTATCTCACTGTATCCGCTCAAAAGTCTTGAGTATATCAGGATAATCGATATAAAAAGAAAAGCAATGGAACCAACCCAGTAGTTCAGCATTATCATTCTCTGTACGCTCTTGCTCTTCTTCTGCCTCTTGATGAAGGAAGAAAAATTCTTCACGGCATTGTACTTCTGTTCGATCATTATCCTTTTGGACACTTCATAAAGATCGCTCATTATTTCATCCCAGTATACCAGCCAGATCTTCACCCATGGACTTTATCGCATCGTCAGACGTAAGTTTCAGGAAGATATCCTCCAGATTGGTCCCGGATCCTTTTTCCCTGCTTCTTATCTCCTCCAGGGAACCCTCTTCCACAACCTTTCCATGATAGAGTATGGAAATTTTTTGGCATGTCGACTCGGCAATTTCAAGAACGTGTGTTGAAAACAATATAGTTTTCCCTCTTTCTGCCAGGGCATGAACAAGATCCTTAACCACTCTCGAGGATCTGGGATCAACGCCTTTTAGGGCCTCATCAAGTACCAGAATCTGTGGATCGTGGATGAGTGCAGAGGCTATGGAAACCTTCTGTCTGTTTCCAAAGGAAAGTGAACCAATGGGTTCGTTTGCATAATCCTTGAGTTCAAGGGCTGTGAAGAGAGCCCCCGTTCTCTTTTCATACATGGCGGGGTCTATCTTTCTGACTGATGCAACAAAGCTGAGATATTCAGAAGCAGTCATTGATTCATAGAGGACAGGATCTTCCGGCACATATCCAATCACTTCTTTCAACTTCAGGGGAAATTCTGCAGGATCCATTCCCAGCACCTTCACCGATCCCGAATCCCTGCGGGTAATGGCGCAGACAATTCTCATCAGTGTGGTTTTTCCCGACCCGTTCGGTCCAAGTATGCCCCAGACAACACCGGAAGGTATGTTCAGGCTGATATCTTGCAGGGCTCTTACATTTCCATAGGATTTGGAAAGGTTTGCTATTGCAACTACATTTTCCATTCAATGCTAATGTCTCAACCGAATAATGTATTTTTCCAACCAGATGGTTTATGCCATCCTTTGCGTTTTCTACTGGTGAGAGGAGAAAGACTGCAGTGCGGGATTGACGAGGCGGGACGGGGGCCGGTTATCGGCCCTATGGTCATGTGCCTCGTATGTGGAGATGGAGACCTCCTTCAAAAAACGGGTGCAAGAGATTCAAAGACACTTTCACCAGGTTCCAGATCACAAATATATGCTAAAATCAAGCAGACTGCAGATGTTGTAGAAATGATAGTCTTCAGCGCCCCTGAAATAAGCGAGATGATGGGCAGGATGACGCTAAATGAGATAGAGCTCCATGGCGCGATTGAACTTCTGAAGCATGCGATTTATCCAACCTATGTTGACTCATTTGATATCGATCCAAGTCGTCTTGCACAGGCACTTAAAAAATTCTCAAAGAATGAGGTCACATGTGAGCACAGGGCAGACAGCACATATCCTTCGGTATCGGCAGCTTCCGTGATTGCGAAGGTAGAAAGAGACAGGATGATCGATTACCTGAAAAAGGAATATGGCGAGTTTGGATCGGGGTATCCTTCAGATCCAAGAACAATAGAATTCATAGAAAAATCCCTTTCTAACGGACGATCACTGGACCCTATAGTCAGAACGACATGGGAAACGTTCAAAAGGATCAAATCTAAAGGCGGAAACTCTAAACTTTTTTGAACCGCAAGCAAAACTGATCC
>JAJYEP010000061.1 GCA_021785735.1 Thermoplasmata archaeon
GGGTGTATCAAATGACTTCTTTAAGTAGAATCGAGTTCGAGGCTCTCAAGGAAATCAAAAAGCTTTGTGGCAATTCCAGCAGTGCGGTAATAAGCAGCATGAAACTTGCCAGAAACTTGGGGATAAGTCAACAATCTGCCTCCAGGGTTCTAATTAGTTTGGGAAACGATGAATTAATCTCGCGAGTGATGGAAAACAGGAAACAGAGAGTTAAACTGACTGAAAAGGGAATGGATCTTCTGATCACGGAACTCAATGACTTAATGGGAATTCTCAATCCTGAAGACACGATTGAGATAAGAGGGGTTGTAACAAGTGGTCTCGGAGAAGGGCGATACTATATATCTAGGAAGTTTTACATTATCCAGTTTCAGGAGAAGCTAAAATTCATTCCATTCCTTGGAACTCTTAATGTAAAAGTTCAGTCCAACGAGGATGTGCATCTGGGGATGTTAAAAAACAGTCCGGGAATTCATATTGACGGCTTCACTACTGAAGACAGGTCTTTTGGGCCAGTAAAAGCGTTTAAGTGTAAAATTAACGGTGTGGACTGTGCCGTTTTAATGCCGGAGAGGACCATCCATACAGACACAATGGAATTAATCTCTGAATACTATCTTCGAGAGAAACTGGCTCTCAAGGATGGCGATACTGTGACTGTGAAAGTTTACATGAAGTAATCGTCGGACATTTGTATTCTATTGCATATCAGGTTAGAATGAAATGCAAATCCGATTTCAAAAATTTTGACTTAGAAAAAGAATAAGGTCGCGAATAATTAAGATGTTTAACTAGAGCTTGACATCAAGTTTTCCACTTTTAATTTGATCTATGGTTTTCGTCATTACGACATCCAAATCTTCCTTGGATATACCACAGTCAAGAAGCTCCATATATATCTCATAATTCTCCTCACCCTCTAATAGTGGACCACTAAATATCTTCAGAGAACCACAACTCTTTTCCGCATCAAAATTTAATCTGTAGATCAACTCAAGAGTAACGTTCTCTTCTTTGATATATAGTGACTTCTTGATCAGGTCTTCCATTTTGTTCTTACCTCAAATAAGAATGCTTTCAAGACTTGCTCTCATACTGTTTAGCCCTGGTCACTCTCGCTATCAGGTGTCTGTCAAGAGCATCTATCGACCTGACAAATGTAGACTGGACGCCTTCCACATCATCAATCTCCTTTGCATACTGTTCAAGAAGCTTTAGACCAGCTTCGGCGTAGTCGTTAGCAGGATCTGAAAGATAAGCAAGGAATTCTTTCACAGTCTCTGGGATCCATTCGTTTTCCATAACAGAGTCGCCATAGAAAAATAATTTTGCTCCTTTCTTTTTCACAGCAGGGCTGTATAGAATATCCAGTGGATTGATAGATGCCATGACCTCAACCCAGTTTTCTGTCTCTGCTATGCTGTTCCATAGCTTTATCGAATGAATGGTTGGAGGCAATGGTGCAGATGAAACCAGTGCATCCTTGTTCACACCTAGGCTGTCACACATTTTTAACAAAAGAGTAGTCCTGGATTTTCCGCTTGTTCCATCGTTCAAGAGTTCAGGGAGGAGTATTTTAGCCTCGAATTTTTGTACATCTTCTTTATCGGTTTTAGCAATCACGTAGGATAAGGTTCTTATCTTCTCCTTTAAGAAGAAGTAGTATTCCACACCAAATCCAAGAAATATTGATTTCTTGGGCCTCTGCATCGTTTCAACAAATGGGTGAGGTTTCACTCCGTAAAACTTGTTTATGAAAACCTTAAACATCCAGTCAGACAGCGTGGTGCCAGTCAGGTTGTAAAATGCCTTAAGTTTGGGTACAAAATCCGGTACATCGTAGTTGTCCATGGGAACATAGTCCCTAAGCCAACCGGAATGAAACGGATCATTTTTTTCCTTCATCTGAACAATGTGTTTCGCAAGGCCATCGTAATCTGATTTAGGAAAAGTCATTGCGCAAATCGGACACTTAGTCATAGGTAACACCTCATCTTAGAAGTGTCTATTAAATTTTCTATTTTCTTATAAATACTTAAATCTGCATATTTTGAAGGCATATTCAAGCATTCAGTAAGGCTCTCCATAACAAAATAAATCACTAACTGCAAATAAAACTTTGTTTCAGTATTCAGTGTTAGTTGTTCATTTTTAGTGTTTCACAAATAAATTATGTAGACTTAGGTGAAATTATGTCCCGAAGTAAAAAAAGCTTTTTAATCTAATACTAAATCACCAACTGTGACCGAGAGATTTGGCATTTTCCATCGTATTTTCAACTGCAATCAAAAGGTGTATGTACATTGAACAATGTCGCGTTATCTGTGGACGAGCTTAGAGAGATTTCAAAGAAGGCGAGGTTGCATATCATAGAAATGGTTTATGGGGCAAAGAGTGGCCATCCTGGAGGATCTCTAAGTATAATTGATGTCCTCACGGTTCTTTATTTCAGGGAAATGCATGTTGACCCTGTAAATCCAAGTGACCCGGGAAGAGATTTGTTTGTTCTTAGTAAGGGTCATGCATCTCCAGCTTTGTACTCAATATTGTCCTTGAAGGGGTACTTCCCTGAAGACTTACTCACAGGTTTCAGGAAGATTTCGTCCAAACTTGAAGGGCATGTCCATTATGGGGTTCCAGGCGTGGAGGCATCCACAGGATCTCTGGGACAGGGAATGGGTGTGGGAGTTGGCATGGCACTTGCGTCAAAACTTGATGACAAGAAGAACTGGATCTATGTTGTAATTGGCGACGGGGAAATTGAGGAAGGTAGTATCTGGGAATCGTTTATGGCAGGTTATAAATACAGGCTTAACAACCTTATCGTTATCCTGGACAGAAACATGATCCAGCTGGATGGATTTACCGAGGACATCATGCCGATGATGGAAATTAAGAACAAAGTTGAAAGTTTCGGATGGAATGTGCTTGAAATTGACGGACATAATTATGATGAAATCATTTCGGCAATCGAGAAAGCCAAGAAATCGAAAGAATATCCAACCTTGATTATTGCCAGAACTGTTAAAGGCAAGGGAGTCAGTTATATGGAAAATAATCCCAAATATCATGGCAGTCCACCAGAATCAGAAGATCTGTATTTAAAGGCGCTTAAGGAGATACGTGAGAACTGAAATGAAGTCTGAAAGTCTTAGAGAGGCATACGGTGACGAGCTGGCTCGTTTGGGCGAAACTGACAGGGACGTAGTAGTTCTTGATGCAGATCTTTCGAGCTCGACAAAGACTGCAATTTTCGGGAAGAGGTTCCCTGATCGATTTTTCAATATGGGAATTTCGGAACAGTCAATGGTGTTGACAGCAGCCGGTCTCGCACTCTCTGGAAAAAAGGTGTTTGCATCAACTTTTGCGGTGTTCCTTTCAAGGACGTATGAACAAATAAGACAGTCGATATGTTACAACAACATCAATGTTAAGTTTGTGGTCACACACGCAGGAATAACGGTGGGCGAGGACGGGGCTACTCACCAGATCGTGGAGGATGTTGGCATAATGTCCGGCCTGCCTAATATGAAAGTGATCGTACCCGTTGATTCGATCGAGACGCGGAGCGTCATCAATTACCTTTATGAAAATGTTAGAACACCGTCTTATACGAGACTGACAAGAGAAAAATTTCCCGTTCTGAACGATGGGGATTATAATTTTATCCTAGGAAAGGCTACAACCATGAGAGATGGCAACGATGTCGCAATAATTGCCAATGGGGCTATGGTCAGCTTTTCTCTTCAGGCTGCAATGGAATTAAAGACAAAGGGGATTGATGCAAGGGTGATTAACATGTCATCTGTAAAACCAATAGATCGGGACGCGATTATAAAAGCAGCCAGGGAGACAGGTCATATCATAACTGCAGAAGAACATTCAATTTATAATGGTCTTGGGAGCAGGGTAGCAGAGGTCGTTACCCAGGAGTATCCCGTCTATGTTCACAGGATAGGGATGAATGATACATTCGGGAAGTCGGGCAGTGCTTGGGAGCTGTTTGATTATTTTCACATGGGTGTATCGAATATTGTTCACGCTTCTGAAAGTATATTCAGGGAGGAGAAGAAAAATGCAAATATTTCTTGATACGGCAAATATAGAGGAGATTAGGCAGGGAGTGGATTGGGGTTTAGTGGACGGAGTAACTACGAATCCATCATTAATGGGAAAGGAAAAAGTGAAAGATTTTCCGGCAGTTGTGAGGAGCATATTGAAAATCACACCGGGCCCAGTCAGTATTGAGGTGGTTGCAGAAGATCACGAGGGTATGATGAAGCAGGCGGAGAAGATTGCCTCACTTGGGGACAACGCTGTGGTAAAAATACCAATGACCCTTGAAGGCCTCAAAACGATAAAGAAGCTCAGGGAAAGAAAGATACCAGTAAACTGCACTTTGATATTCAGTCCAATCCAGGCTCTTTTCGCCGCGAAGAGCGGTGCAAGCTACGTCTCTCCGTTTGTCGGACGCCTGGACGACATCGGTGAGGACGGAATGTACCTTATTGAACAGATTAAGACAATTTTTACAAATTATGACATCAGCACAAAAATACTCGTCGCATCGATCAGGAACCCCATACATGTAGTCAGATCCGCACTGATAGGAGCGGATGTTGTGACAATGCCATTCGAGGTTCTAAAGAAGCTGCCTCAGCATCCCAAAACAGATGAGGGACTGCTGAAATTCATGGATGACTGGAAGAAAATTTTCCCAGACGGCGGTTTCCCTCTATAATTTTTATACTTTATATTTCCTGAAACCAGCATACAGTGCAACGTCATACGCGCTCTTGATGGCTCCTGCCACAGCAGGCAGGACCAGCGGGTAGAAGTCGATTAACAGCCCTCCAATAGCAGGTGATGGTACGTTGGAAAGATTTCTAGCCGCCAGAAATCTGGAGTTGGTGTACATCCTGCTGTCCGGTTCAATAATTGTGTTTATGAAACTATCCCTTGCAGGGACATCCATCTGACTGGTTGTTTGTCTAAGAAAAAGAAATATTTCACTCAGGAAGAGTATATGAACAAAAGACATCATTATTAGAAAGGCATTGCTGATCAGGTGCGTTGATACCATTGTCCTTATAAGTCCTATCCGTGTAGATAACCTGCCGGATATAAGCACTGACAACATTGTCAGCAGGTTGACAATAACAAAAATAAATCCTGTTTCACCAATTTTGAGTGAATAAATTGCAAGAAACCAGAGCGAAAGCATGGATGTGTTTACGAAGCCTCCACCAAAGGAATCTGTTCCAAAAAGAACAGTTAATCTGGAAACGATTTTTCTCTCCTCCAGATTCGGTGGTTGACCCTTAACCTTGGGTTTTGGATTCGGGAACCTGACAAAGAGATAGGGCACAGCCTCCAGAAGTGTAAGCACGAAACCTGCCATAAATATAGACCTGAAGGTCAGTCCCGTAAAAACAAAAATCGCCAGTGAAGCGGCCATGTTTCCTCCATATGAAAGGAAATTGTAGTATGCGAACTGGTTATTTTTCTCTCTCTGCTCAGGATAATAACTCCCAATGGTGTACTGTTCGATCGATGTATTTGGAGACATATCCTTGCCAGTAAGCGAGAGCCCGCCGATTATCAAAGCAATTATGAATTCAAGCAATCCGTCATTGATGACAAGGATCAGGAGTGAGACGGAAAGCAGTCCCCATGTAAGAAAAACTTTGCTGACTGCAGTAATTTTAAGTCTCGGTATAATATAAATGAAAGCTGTTGAACTTATGGCACTCAGAAGCAGAATCAGCCCAATTTCGATATAGTTAAGATTCAAAGCGTCCAGGTAGAATGGTGCGGCTATGGAAAGGAGAGTGAAAACAGAAGATCGTAAGGTTCTTGTTGTGGAAAGCAGAAATCCCTGAGCTTTCATGGAGAGGCTAGATGTTCTCAGTTCATTTAATGATTATGAAAATATCTGAGGTAAATCATGCATTCTTTTCTCATTCATAGGTGGATAGACTTCCGGCAGGATTGTTTCCCTCGATCCCAACGACTGATAAGACATATTCCCGGTGA
>JAJYEP010000009.1 GCA_021785735.1 Thermoplasmata archaeon
AGGACTATGTCTCCGGGGATAAGTAGGATTGGCAGAACAGAAACAGTGTTCAGGCATTCATTCATGTCAGAAACATACCCGTTTCCCGAGGATTTAATTATTTTTAACTCTGTTCCTCGATAAATTCCGGGAATTGAAGATCCGTCTCTCGTACAGAGATGCACACCGAGACCAAGGGAAGAAACCATCCTGATTATCCTGCCGATGATCGTTTCATTCCCCAACCGAAGCAGGTACTTTTCAGGATTATTAATCCTGCTTCCTCTACCTCCGCACATTATTACACAGGTTTTGGGCTCATCGATGGTGTTTTCCATTCTCCAATTCCTCCTTCGCAAATGACACGACCATGCGATAAATTTCCATTGAAATGATTCTTCCATGCGGGGTTATCCTCCCGGCGAATTTCTCACTCTTTCCATGATCTGTTATAAAAAGAGAAATACTGTCTGTTGAAGTGCCGGGAGATGGATCTCCGGTGGTCATGTCTCTGACACCCGCATCATTCATGGCCTGGGATTTTGCTTCCACAGAACTCTGAATCAGATTGATCGCAGCAGAATCAGAAAGTGGAATGTCTGCAACAACTGCAATATTAATGGTCCCTGCAGAATGATATCCAATGCTGCCAACGGACAAGGCATTATTCAAACCGGAAGTCGCAATGATAAATATGGTACTATCCTCATTGAGAAAGATCTTCCTCTTTGACACATCTGCGGCAGTCAGTGTGATGGTAGTGTCGCTTTCTTCAATCATATATTCACGGAGAAACCTAGTGCACTCTGATTCAACATCATGATTGTAGTCAATATCGACATGCCTGTTAATGAAGGTTGAACATGTTCCTGTTCCGCCTTTAAACGGAGCGGAACTGAACATCCTCGCAGGTTCCTGAAAATGGATCATATAGAATTCAGTTCTTTCAACAAGACTGAATTTACTTTTTTTCATTTTATATATGGAGACCTGAAATTCACACCGTTTTTGATGAGCCTGATGGATTTCTCATATCCAGCATCGGCATGTCTGATTACGCCAAGTCCGGGATCTGCATTCAGGACCCTTCTTATGCGGGTCTCAGCATCTTTTGTCCCGTCCGCAACAATGACGAATCCCCCATGTATTGCGTTGCCGATACCAGTCCCACCGCCATGATGGAATGAAACCCATGTTGCCCCCGAGATCGCATTCAGTGCAAAATTAAGAACAGGCCAGTCTGCAATTGCATCGCTCCCATCTTTCATTGCCTCAGTTTCCCTGTATGGAGAAGCAACGGATCCGGTATCATGGTGATCTCTTCCTATTGCGACGGGTGCCGATATTTTTCCATCCCTTACCATGTCGTTTATCATAACTCCCAGTTTCTCCCTCATGCCATATTCAGCATAGCATATTCTTGCAGGCAGACCCTGAAAATGTATCCTCTCCCGCGCAAGTTTTATCCATTTCACAAGATGCTGATCGTTGGAGAAATCACTCAGTATTGCATCGTCAATTGCATAAATATCCTCCTTTCTTCCTGAGAGAGCAACCCACCTGAATGGTCCGGAACCGATTGAGAAAAGATCCCTTATGTAGTGCGGGACGTAGCCCGGGATGTCGAATGCATTTTTAAGTCCACCCTCCTTTGCCCTTGTTCTGAAATCATTGCCGTAATCGAAAACCTTGCTTCCGTTGCTCTTGAACCATATTATTGCCTTCGCTTCCTTGACTATCGACTTATACACTTCTGATATATACCTCTCTTTGTCCTTTTTCCTCAGATTTTCCGCCTCAGTAAGCGAGTACCCCTCAGGGATGTACCCTATGTTAAGGTCGTGCGCAGCGGTCTGATCACTCACAACATCAGGGACTATTTTTCTCGCGGCTAACTCTGCATATATGGTGGCCGCATTTCCAAGCAGACCGATTGACACGGATTTCTCTTCCTTTATTGCCTCGTCCTTCATCCTCAGGGCCTCATCCAGAGATTCTGTCATCGTATCAAGGTAGGCATCCCTGATCCTACGGTCTATCTTTGTCCTGTCTACCTCAACTATTATTGCAACCGCACCGTTCATGGTGGCGGCAAGAGGTTGGGCTCCCCCCATTTCTCCAAGCCCCGACGACAAAAACCACTTTCCCTTAAGATCCTCAGAACCGAATTCCTTTCGGGCCAGTGCCCACAGTGTTTCGTAGGTACCCTGAATAACTCCCTGCGTACCTATATATATCCAGCTCCCTGCAGTCATCTGCCCAAACATTGTCATGCCTCTGGCTTCCAAATCCCAGAAGACCTCATCAGTGGCCCATCTTGGTACAATCTGCGCATTTGAAATGATCACTCTTGGTACTTCTGGTGTGGTTTTGAATATTCCGACAGGTTTTCCGGATTGAACCAGCAGAGTCTCGTCGTTCTCAAGAATTTTCAGACTCTCCACTATCTTGTCAAAAGCCTCCCAGTTTCTAGCAGCCTTTCCCTTACCACCGTACACAATGAGGTTATCCGGGTCCTTGGCAACCTCGTGATCGAGATTGTTCATCAGCAGCCTCAGAGCAGCCTCCTGACCCCATCCCTTAGTGTTCAGCTTGCTACCCGTTGGTGCCTTTATGATTCTTGATGTCATTTATATCATCATGAAATAGTAACTGGGGTATTAACAGTTACACGATCCGGCTATCCTCACTGTTTTCTGAAAAGGGTCATGCTGCGCTTCTCACCCAGTGAAATTATATCCACATCTTTACCCAGTTTCTGTTCGATGAAATCAATGTACTCCTTAAGTTCTGCAGGCAGATTATCAAAACCTTTGCCAATAATCTCCCTGATCCTGTCATCTCCAAGGTCTCCCCAGGATTTGAAATCCCTGTATTTGACCGATACTCTTGCAAGATCTTCATTGGATTTCGGAAGTGAATCCAGAGTCTTCCCGTCGAGGACATATTCATACCCGATCTTAATCCTCTCAAGTTTGCCAAGTGTATCAACTCTGGTCAGTGCGATAGAATCGACATCGTTTATCATGATGGTATATTTCAATAGTACGAGATCAAGCCAGCCAACTCTCCTGGGTCTTCCAGTTGTTGTACCATATTCGTTACCAATGGTCCTCAACCGGTCCCCTTCTGCAGCTGGGAGTTCAGTCGGGAATGGACCGAATCCAACCCTGGACATGTAGGATTTCACAACACCCACAATTCTGTCAACTCTTCTGAGGCTGAGACCAGATCCGGTACTAACTGCACCAGAGGTAGTGTTCGAAGATGTCACGAAGGGATAGGTTCCGAAATCCACGTCAAGCATTGAGCCATGCGATCCCTCGAACAGCAGGTTTTTGCCCTTGTTTGCAAGATCGTTGAGATATATCTCTGTGTCACAGGTCAGGTGTTTCAGCTTTAATCCGATCTCATAAAGTTTTTCTGCCATTGCTCTCCTGTTCTGTTCGGAAGCATACTCAGAATTTTCAAGCAGTGACCTTTTCATCCGGTAAATGAGTTCAATCTTTTCTTCGAGAAGTCCCCTGTTTGAAAGATCCGCAATTCTGATGCCAGTCCTGGCATACTTATCCTCATATGTTGGGCCTATTCCTTGGGCGGTGGTGCCTATGCTCAGAGATCCCCTCGCGGTCTCTTCAGCCTGATCAAGATATCTGTGCATGGGCGTAACAACATGTGCACTCTTGCTGATCTTGACATTGATCTTCTCCTTAAATTTAGAAAGATTATTCATTTCCTGATCCAGGAGGAAGGGATCAATGGTCATTCCGTTGCCAAGGATTACCTCCCCAGCCCTGAGTGCGCCAGATGGAACAAGATGAAATTTGAATTTACCCTCGTCTGTAACCACGGTGTGACCAGCATTCGATCCGCCATTGAACTTTATGACTGCATCGCTAGACTCACTGAGGTAGTCCACAATTTTACCCTTACCCTCATCACCAAACTGCAGGCCCAAAACAAGAGTTATCATGCAAGCGAGCTGTGCATCGAAAGACGCAACCACTCTTCCCCCCCAAAAAATATCATGTTTTTCTTGAGATAATGTACATTAAGTCTATAACTTTTTCACTAAGCGCTGGAAAGTCATAAATTAGTACTGCTGTGCATATGCTAGCATCACAAAGATCCTATTCTGTGTGATTGACATCAGGATCAGTCTGCATTCCATCGTATCAACAAACGGCACATATTTCTGCAGAATATTTATCATGATGGATTCAGATTATTGACAGGAAATCAGACAGCGGATATCTGAAATTTTTCGGGCAAAAATATAAAGTGATACTCCGTATACAAGGGCGATCGAAATGTCATATATTGAAGTTAAGGAGGGTTCTAAGCTCTCTGTTCCGAACAACCCAACAATCGGATACATCGAAGGAGACGGCATTGGTCCGGATATATCAAAGGCATCCATCTCAGTCATTAATGCAGCGGTTGAAGTGGCTTATTCCGGTAACAAGGTAATTGAGTGGAAGAAGATCCTTGCCGGTGACGAAGCGATGGAGAAGACTGGCAAGCATCTGCCGCAGGAATCACTTGATGAGATAAAGAAATGTGTCATCGCAATAAAGGGTCCACTGACAACACCCATAGGAGAAGGTTTCAGAAGCCTAAACGTTACACTGAGGCAGTATTTTGACCTATATGCTAATGTGAGGCCTGTCAAATATTTCCCAGGGGTGCCATCACCGGTAAAGAATCCTGAAAAAATGGATATGGTGGTTTTCAGGGAAAACACAGAAGATCTTTATGCAGGCATAGAGTGGAAATACGATTCTGAAGAAGCTAAGAAGTTGAGATGGTATTTGAAGGAGCAGTTCGGTATCAAGCTCACGGACGATACTGGAATAGGCATTAAACCAATCAGCAGGTTCAAGTCGCAAAGACTAGTCAGAAAGGCAATACAGTTTGCTCTGCAGAACCATAGAAAGAGTGTTACATTGGTTCACAAAGGGAATATAATGAAATATACCGAGGGTTCGTTTAAAGAATGGGGATACCAGCTTGCAGCAAGTGAGTTTGGAGACTCAACAATCACTGAAGATGAATACCTTAAATCTCCCGGAAGTGCTGGCTGGAAGGTAGTGATAAAGGACAGAATCACGGACAACATGTTCCAGCAGGTCCTGACAAGAACAGATGAGTATGATGTGCTTGCTACAACCAATCTTAACGGCGATTACCTTTCCGATGCGCTTGCTGCACAGGTGGGTGGTCTTGGACTTGCTCCGGGAGCAAACATAGGGGATGTTAATGCCATATTCGAAGCAGTACACGGTACAGCGCCAAAATATGCCGGTATGGATGTTGCAAACCCAACATCTCTCATACTTTCAGGGGCAATGATGCTTAATCACATTGGCTGGAACGAAGCTGGCGAGGTACTTGACAACGCAGTCCATGCAGCGTATTCAGAACAGCAGGTGACGCAGGATCTTGCAAGACAGATGAACGTCAAGGCCCTTAAATGCTCTGAATTTGGCAACGAAGTAATAAAGAGGATGAAAAAGATAAAGTGATATTTATCATCTTATGGACATAGATTTCGTCGTGGAGAATTCATCCAACAGATCATATATCCTCTTATCCCCGTGGTGCAGGGAAGATCCATTTCTGTGATCCGACATGTCACGAAAATCTGGGGAGTCATTTATAACAACTTCCTTGAATTTAAGTTTTTTAAAATAATAGAATGATGTATTGATATTTGAGGTGAATACGGAGGCAATATTTCTGACACCTATTCTGTTGGCTAAATCAATAGTGGAATCGATAGAATCTGAGTTTATAAGGGATATCATCGGTGCCATGATGTCATCTTTCCAGGCAGGTGATTCTGGGGACGAGACGTCTATAATGGTTGGCAGGACAAGCCTACCATCTATTTTTCCCCCCTCCAGAAGCCGATCCCCATGATCAAACATCATTCGGATAAGTGAGGCAAATATCTGTGTGTACTCAGATGTGGCAAGAGGGCCAATGTCCGTGTTGTTATCGGCAGGGTCACCAGTTATCATCTGCGATAACTCTTCTCTTAATCTGCCAGTGAGGTATTCAAAGGAATCTGGATGCACAATTATTCTCTGTGACCGGTATGCATTCTGTCCCTGCGAATGGAATGCTGATTCAGCGATGAGTTTTCCAGCAATATCAAGATCAGCATCCTTCCAGACAATAGATACGCAACCACCTCCTGTATGAGGAATAAACGTCTTAGAGGACAAATGCTGTCTCAAAGTGTGGGCGGAATCGACTGAACCATAAAAGGAGACCACATCGGTATGTCTGCTTTTCAGCAGCGATTTAATAACTGGAGAATCCCTGTTACAAATGACCACCTGCATAACGTTATCCGGGAGGCCGGAGCGATGAAGAATATCCTTCAGTTTAAGGGCAGACAGGGGAGACTTAGAAGACGGCTTGAGCATCACAGGATTTCTCGTAGAGAGAGCCGGCAAAGCGACACTCGCTGCATTGATGAGGGAATCGGTAAATGAAGTTATTCCAAGCACTACACCAAGAGGATTTCTGGAAAGAACACTGGCCATTGTCCCGAGCCAGCGCTTTTCCCCGTTATAATAATAAGGATCAGAAACGATATCACTTAAGTTCCGGAGCATTTGCACTACATGTTCCACTTCATTTGCAGCAAAACGTATGGGCTTACCAGATTCCCCGCACAGAATCCCAGCGATCTGATCCTTCTCAGAATCCATAATTTTAGAGGCCCTAAACATGATCTCAGAGAGGTCACTCTCATGCATAGCAGAGAGTGTTTCTATTGCAGATCTTGCATTTTTCTCCAGTATAGGCAACTCCTCAATCACGGTATCCGAAACATCAGCCATGACGCTGTCATCGAATTTTCTGTGAATGATAGTGATAAAGCATCACCATCCGATCAAACAATCTCATATTCGAATTGCTTTATTAATCCAAGTTCCTGGGCTCTACCATAATACTTTTCAAGGGCCATCCTGCCTATATCTCCAAAATTCTTTGAAAGATCGTTCACGTACATCCTCACAAACTTCTTCTCAAGCTCAAAATCAGAATATCTTGCATATTTCATGGAATAACGGACAGCATCCTCCTCATGTGCCATTGCGTACTTTATGGATGCCTGAAAGTCTTCGTTATATTTTGTAGCTATGTCCGTTCCTATCGCCTTTCTTATGGAGTTAAAGCCGAGCGGAACAGGAAGCGATCCCGCATATTTCTTCCACTCCTCATAAAGGTCGAGAACCTTAACAAGACCTCTTTTCTGATATACAAGCTGCTCATCATGGATAAGAAGTCCCGCGTCAATGTTTCCGTTCATAATTTCCTCGGGTATCTTATCGAATCTCATTTCCACAAACTTCTTTGGTTCAGGTGCAAACATTCTGTAAAGGAGAAAAGTTGAAGTCTTGAACCCAGGCACTCCGAGGATAGAATTTTTTAAATCCACTTTCTTTTTTGCAACAACTATTGGTCCATAGCTCAACCCAAAACTCGCACCGGAGGAAAGAAGATAATATTTGTCACATACGTCAATGAAGCCATTTGCAGAGATGGCAGTAACATCATATTTTTCCAAAGGGGCCTCCTTGTTGAGCGTTTCTATATCCTTCACTACCTGTTCGTACTGGAAGTTCGTCGGTATCTTCTTTTCGAACATTGCATAGAACATAAACGAGTCATCCGGGTCTGGCGTGTGTGCGATTGTGATTTTCATATTCACTTAATCGTCTCATTCTAAATATGGTTTGTCTAAAATGCCTAATCGAGTTTTCTATGGGTCATACGGCATCGGACCTTGACTTTTTCTATCAATTAAAACAGACCGGACGATACCGCTTAATTCGACATACCCGCTCATGCAATTAGCGATAAATTGAAG
Organism: Thermoplasmata archaeon; assembly: GCA_021785735.1. Taxonomy (GTDB): domain Archaea; phylum Thermoplasmatota; class Thermoplasmata; order Thermoplasmatales; family Thermoplasmataceae; genus JAKAFX01. The sequence continues at coordinate 7,868 of JAJYEP010000009.1, forward strand.
TTGTGGTGCTTTGATAAATAATCTTAATTAAATTGTTAGCATAGAGGTTTGTGAAAATAGGTTTTCGAGACTCAGTCGAGGTTCTGCTGGAGATGGAAAGGACTGACTGCCTGGTGACAAATACCTGTTATAATGTCAGTCAATCGGTCAAGATCAAGAGGCTTAAGGTGGGACCTGAATACACCGTTCATAGAATAGAATGCAAACAGAACTGTGAGAAACTTGTGGAGGAATTGAGAACTGTTTCACGTGATGTTGCGCAGGTTGGAAAGAGTTCAATATGGGCTACATCCAGGAGCTGTACCCCTTGTTCAGTCATATCCTCTTCTGAAGCCATCGTCCTTGGCAGTGAAAGTGTGAACAAGGACAGGATAAGGTACAGGCTCTTGCTGAGATCCAGGGGCGTCATGATAAAGCTCATGCGGGAACTGAAGGACCTCAATCTTGATCCGGTTATCGTGGAACTCGAAGACGCAGAATCACTGGCGCTCACCCAGAGGGAGGAAGAAATTCTTAGATTTGCCTATTCCAACGGTTATTTCGACATAGAGAGAGGGGTCAGCATGACTGAGATTGCCGAGCATTTTGGCATAGCAACCTCCTCCCTTTCGGATCTACTCCGAAGAGCCCTTAAAAAATCAATCAGAGGCTATTTCGTGGAGAAAGAATAATCGCTATCTGTCATAAATTCTTAAGAGATTTTATATTCAAATGGAAAGAGCCGCTGCCATCATTGTTAGAGATTTTTCAAATCTGTAAACAATTCCGAAATGCCCATCCTCGTATTCCTCGTAGAAATGCTTAATCCCAGCTGATGTCAGAGCTTTATCAACAGCCCTGTTTCCCCAGAGCAGGGAGAACTCGTCCATAATGCCAACATCTAGGTACAGAAAATTCATGGATTCAATCTGACGCAAAAAGTCCACAGCATTCTTTGCTGGATCCCAGTTCTGCCATTTTGTCCAGATGTCCTGCTTGAATTCACCGGATTCCCAGTCGAAGGGGAAGTCTGCCCCCAGTTCACTTGATGATTCGTTAGGGCTGTAAAAAAGAGACTTCTCTATAACAGAAAGAGTTCTGAATGCGGTTGACCTGCTCCTGTTCTTGCCTGCCCAGTATTTCTGCAACCATTTTGACGGTCCATTGCTTTCGCGGAATGCCTCCATGGCAAGGGTGAAGTCAGGCAGGTAGCAGAATTCAAATCCCGCATCCATGGAGTGGGCAGCGAACCCCTGAACTACGGACGGGTATCGAACTGAAAGTGTATACGCGCCAAAACCACCGGAGTCCTTCCCAAATATCCCAACATTCCCACAATTATATGTGTCCTTCAGTTTTGGTATAACGTCATTTATAATGAAATCCTCATAGTTTCCAACTGCTGTAGAATTTACATATTGATTTCCACCGACCTTTGTAAAAGAATCAACAATCGCTACAGTAGCATTACCAATAAGATTTCTTTCATAGAGAGACTGCAGGATGGACGGAAGATTTTCATTGAGTGGTTCTTTGTTCAGGAAACTTCTGGCATTTGATGCAAACGAAGGGAGACAGAGAAAGAGAGGAGTGTTTGCTTTTCGCTCATCAGGGGTAAAAACCAATACTTCCCTCTTGGAGGGATCCTTTAAAGGATTATTTGAAAGTGCCTCGCTCTCAATGTGGATGCTTTCCATCTTAACCATGGCAACCATAAATCCTGAACGCATATAAAACTTGTAACAAATTTCATGGCAGAATGAATAATTTGGACGAATGACGAATCACGTCCTGCTCCTTACCCGGATCATTGAGGTAATGGGCGGGACATTATTATTGGGTTTTGTCAATTTTCTTAAGGACTTCGGCCCAGTTCATGAAACATTCCAGCAATAAATCGGAGGATTCGGGTTTGCCCTTGACATTTTCGTCCATTATTTCTCACCCAGATTTTTTCTGAAAAACTCTTTGGCAAGCTCCCATGCATCGTCTGCGCACTCCTTGTTATATGTAGGTCTCGTGTCGTTGAAAAATGCATGCTGTGCTCCTTCATAGATTTTCATGTGAAAACTCTTCTTTGTTCTGACGATCTCCTCCATAAGCCTTGGGATATACTGGTTTATGTTGTAGTCTTCGCCACCGTAGAATGCGATGATTGGTCTGTCGATTTTAGATACCGCCTCGATTGGATCCGGGTTCGCCCCATAAAAGACCACCGTGGCAGAACTCCTACCAAGTGTCGCATACTGAAAGACCAGGCCTCCCCCGAAACAAAATCCAGTTGTACCTATCATATCGCTCTTAACGAAATCAAGTTTCTGGACATGGTCAAAACATGCGTCAAGGTTTCTAATCATATTCTTACCCAGATCCTTTCTTCCAAAGAATACAGCACTTGCGACTTTTTTCTGATCTTCGTTCAGAGTGTTCATCAATGTACCTATTGCTTTTTCATCCTGCATCTTTTCCCTTGGGAGTGACCATAATTTTACCATGGTGCTTTCGATGTTTTTTGAGTTCATAAAAGGTCCAATCGATGCAAAAAGGTGAGGAGCAAACGCAACATAACCCTCTTCCGCCCATCTTCTTGCGATTGATTTTATATTATCCTCAAGTCCCCATATCTCATGTACTATTATTATCGCTGGATATTTTCCATTATCTGCAGGTTTCGCCAAGTAATAGTTGATCTCGCTTTTATCATCCAATTTTATTATGCCCTCGGACACTTCAATTTCTCTGCGATTAACCATAATCACTGTAAATTGGTAATCATTATTATAATTAGCGATAACTTGCCCGAACTTTAGGTTCTATGTAGTGAACTCCTCTCCCCATCTTTCGCAGAGAGCTTCCGACTTCAAAGGTTGGTACCGGAATCTCCCATGGATTTGAATTCTTCTGGGCACGAATGTACCCTATCTGTTAAATCAAGCCATCTGTCTTAACGGATGCAGGCACACATGAAGCAATATGCAGTCCGGCCCGTTTCACGAATATTTGCCAGCAGACTTTGTAATATATTGAGAGGAATAATAGATGTTTTACCCGCTTTCATCTCCTCTCCTGCGAAAGGCGAGTTTCCGCTCGCACACGGTAAATCTTTTCATCGTTTTTGTGATCCTCGCATTTTCTTAGCGATAGAAATATTAATCCAGACACGATTCTTTATGCATTGTCTCATTCAGCGGCAGGTCCTCAGGGTCAGGAGCTTTATATTAAGACTCTGGCAATATTCAAAAAGATAGGATTAGACATATCTTTAGATAATTTCAAACAGGCCTTCAGGTTCTACTGGGACAACGCAAAATTCAAGGAGGAGAGATTTAAAAAGATGATCGAATCTCAGAATTCAATGAAGGAAGAGATCGATAAACTAATTTCTAGTGTGAAGGAAGAAGACTGCGTAAGAATGCATATAGCAATTACAGATTCATATCATACGATCTCCAAAGCAGCGGAAATTGCAGGAATTGACAGATCCATGGTCCGGAGACTGGTTGAAAATGGGACGTTAAGACCTTTATCGATACGCAACCCTTATTACAATAGTTCAGCGCCCATGAAACTCATAAAAATGTCCGAACTTAATGCTTGGATTCGTGACAATCCAGGTGCAGTCCAGGTATCAAGAAAAACGCTTGAAGCATCGCGCAAGGCGCGAGAGACGAGGTTCCTGAACCGGTCAAGGAAACTTTCCTCATTCACGGACAGGATCAATTCAGCTATCGCTGAGTTCGATGCTGTTTTGGATAAAGATCCGGTTCCCCTGCTCTGGATCATGCTGAAACTTCTGCAGGTCTTAGCGAAGAATCAGCAGGTGATGAGAGAACTCTATGTCAAAAATCTGGCGAAAATTGCCTGCATGACTGATCCAGACTATCTAACATTGAGAACTGTGATAGACCTGCAGGAGAAGGAAGTCGTGAAACTCTGCGATGTATGCGCTACAGACGCTGAAACGCTAAAGATGTCTGATGACGAGTATGTGATTCATTTTGGAAAATGTTCGAACTGTACGACGGAGAAAAGAATTGTGAAATCAGGAAAGCATCACGAATTAATATATTCCCGCGGAGATATTACACTAATATTTGTCCTTGGTGGCAGCCTCCTTCGAGAAATTAGATCATATCTGCCATCGTCTTCAATTGATCCTGGAACATATCTATCCGACTCCACTGGAAACTGGTGGGACACAATTCCGAGAAGTGCGATACCCTACGATTTTATGGGAATACTTGACATCATTGCGGATACCTATACTAGGACTGACAGTCAAAATCTAGACAAACGATTCACTCATCTTTGAGGTACCGCCTTATCTTCAGCACTTTAACCTTCAGGTCTCCAGTTATAGAATGCACCCCTTTTCCGAGTTCAATTAAAAGATCCTTATCATCCCGGATCTGCAGCAGATAGTTCTTTCTTTTCAGGATGTTAGCGAGACCTTTTATGTTCGAAAATCTGTCCCCAGACTTAGGTATAGCACGGTAAAGCTTCTGGATGTTGTGTCTGTCCTCAAGGGTTAAAATAGCGGACCCAGTGTTAAATTCTATCGATACCAATGGATTTCGATCCAGAGAAACTCTTATTTTTCCGGATAAAAGATATCTGGAAGCTCCAGCTACGGCAGATTCAATGAGTTGTTCTTTCATGTACAGGTCTTACCGTGAGGCTGACCTTACCATTGACCGTGATGTTGGCGGCCATGCCCGGCAACTTAATAGTGAGCTCAGAAAACTCAAACTCTGCAGTGCTTTTGGTGCCTTCTATTGCTGATATGAAACTCTCCACGATAGACTCTTCTTCTGCCATATATGATTAACGAGGGATGGTATAAATATGTATTCCAACATCGGGTAAATGAGACGAAGGCAAGCAGGCCATAATCCTACCGCGTACTGCTCTTAAGTTTCCTTTTAGCGAATATAAACCGGAACACCACTATATAAACTGCAAGGAAGATGACAATGGCAGGAAAAATTCCAATATTCAATGGAGGCAGTATCCTGATCAAGATATACAAGAGACCACCAGAAACAAATGAGAGTATTCCGATTCCAAAGACTGTACTCCCAAAACTTCCAAGGCTGGAACTGATCTCATACTCCTCGTATTCCTTTTCCTCGAGCACCTTTCTGAACTGTGTGAACGCTTCTGTAAGGCCTGCAAAAAGGAACCCAAGCAGTGAGGCAACAATTGTGATCACATAATCTGTTAAATTACTGCTCTGAATTATTATTGGCGTGGGAAGGTATGTTGTTAGGTATCCTCTTGAAAGCACAAGAGGAATGATGGAAAGAATGAGCACCAGAAATCTCATTTTTGAATGTTTTCCGTTAATCAGTGCATTAAGGGATATCAGAAGCGCAATGAGAATGATTAGAAGTGATATCGCCTGAGATATGGTGCCAGTAGTGTATGCCAGCAAATAGAATCCCGGGGAAGCCATTAAGAGGAAGCTTGCAATGAAAAGCGAATATCTGTTCATTTACCTTAACACCCCCATGACAATTCCTGCAGCCTGTCCCATTTTCTGGCTCGTCGGATCCCAGTGCACGACCATTGTCCTGCCCGGAATATTTTTAGCCATTTTCTTCCAATTTGACGACTGGACACTTCTGCTGAAAATATTGCCGAGAGAACTGAATGAGGAGTACTTCATCAGGATGCCATAATAAACGATATCCACAAGAATGGTCCGTCCCCTGTACGATGCAATTTTTCTGCATACTTCAGAAATCTCAGGCATATTCACAGCCTGGAGTGATGTCAGGAGAATCACGGTCGATGATGTCTCAAGTAGGGAATGATAGAATATCTTTCCAAGGTTGATCGGTTCCTTTCTTGTAACTGTCTTTTCCATTCTGAGAAGCATATTGGTTATCCTCCTCATGTTTTCCATTCCAGATGCAGGTAATACGTAGTCACCTCGTTCTTGCACTTTTGATTGAAGAGGCCACATCCCAACGCTGAATCCCGAAGCAAGAAACATTCGAGTTGAAGAGAGTGCAAACTGTATGGCGTATTCTAGCTGATTTTCCTCATCGGTGCCACGAAGAGTGCTGGAATTTCTGTCTATTAGGAATATAACGCTTTTTGTGCCTTCCCGTTCATACTGATTGACAAGAAGGTTTCCGTTTTCTGCGGATCTAGCGCTGGCTTTCCAGTTGATGGTTCTGTATGGATCGCCCACCGTGTATTGTCTGATTGTCTCAAAATCTGTGGACACCGGGCCAGTGTTGGAAACATGTGATCTGGGAAACCTCACTCTGGTCCTGTATTTTCTTCGCAATTTCTCCTGTGCCAGTATCTTAGGGGTTATTTCTATCTCTTTCTTCAGATCAGCAGAATCAGAGATTCCGTTGATAATCCCCATGGAGGGAAAATAGTTGAACGAAATGATACCCACCTGGAAGATTCCTCTTCTCATAGCCCTTACCTTGTAGTCAAATTTCACCTCAAGGTACCTGAGACCCTTATAGACAATATGGACGTTATTCCCTTCCACAAGATCAAAAGAATCAACCATCGGTAGCAAAATATCAAAGAGGCCTATCCCCCTTTTTATGCTTACGCTGGCAGTTATGTTGATAATATCACCCACATAAGCCTTGTCCGGGTAATTCATTTCAAATTTAATTTCGGGGCTTGTCTCCATCTCATAAAGAATGATGAGGAATACAGCAATTGTTAGGATGCCTGCAACAAGGGATGGTGTGGTAGACACAGCTGCTCCTATGGCAACAATTGATCCGGCAACGAGTATTGCCATGAGGCTCTTTGTCCACTGATTTACCATTTTTCACACTTTCATTTACTTCGGAACCATTATCTTTTTGGCAACGTCGTCTATAATCGTGGAAGGGTTAAGATTTTCCATCTCAAACTCAGGCTTGAGTATAAGCCTGTGCGAAAGCGAGATGGAATAAACAGCTTTGACGTCGTCAGGTATGACATAGTTTCTTCCCTGCACATAGGCAAAAGCCCTGCTCATCCTCAGAAGAGAGATCAGGCCCCGTGTACTGGGTCCTGACAGTACTCTGCTGTCCTTTCTGCACTCTGCGAATGCAGAGATATAGTCAAGGAGTTCATCACTGATCTTTACCTCAGTCTCGAGGGACTGCTGCATCTCAAGAATTTTGGAGTTGTTCGTAACTGTGCTGGCTTCCTTGCTTGGGTCGTCCTTCTGCCAGGAGAGCCTTCTCTTCAATACCTCTTTCTCGCTTTGCGGATGACCGAGCGAAAGCTCAACCATGAATCTGTCCATCTGAGCCTCTGGCAAAGGATATGTCCCTTCAAATTCAATGGGGTTCTGTGTGGCGATAACTATGAATGGGAGAGGCAGCTTTATTGTTTCACCCTCTATTGTCACCTGTCTTTCTTCCATTGCTTCCAGTAGAGCTGCCTGTGTCTTCGGAGGAGCTCTATTAATCTCATCTGCCAGGATTAAATTGGCAAAAATAGGTCCTCTGATCACCTCAAATTCAGATTTTGACTGTCTCCAGACCTTTGTTCCAATAATGTCGCTGGGGAGGAGATCAGGTGTGAACTGAATCCGATGGTAGCTTATTCCCAGAACCTGTGCAAGGAGTTTTGCAAGAAAAGTTTTACCGGTGCCCGGATCATCCTGCAGTAAGACATGGCCAGATGCCAGTATTGCAGCAACTATTTTTTCAAGAACCTTCCTGTCACCGACGAAGTATCTGGCGAGTTCATTGAGTATTTCCGATACACTTTCGTTATTGCTTTCTATATTCTTTGTTTTATTAGCATCTTTTTCTGAAATTTTTGCCTCATCCATAAGCTACACCCGAACTGTTGACCGATATGTTCCTGACGGTCTGCTCCACTATGTTCTTTCGTTTAGCGATCTCAAATTCAATCTCTTCTTTCACGTTGAGAATACCATATCTGATTCCGAATGGCACCTCGTAACTTAATATGGGGGCCAGAATATGATTGATCTTCAGGTAGTCCATCTCCATGCTGTTGAGGAGTATAGTCAACTGAATTAGCAGAGAATCTTTCTTACCGTCGCGTATGAACTGATCGACACTGCCTACGATATCCTGGAATCTCTGATCGCCATAAATATTGACATTATGCTTGAATTTCCCGAAGATATTTGCTGTTATAGAGTCCATCCTCTTTGAACTGCTTGAATATACTTTTATCATAATGTAGAGGAACACAAGTACTATTACTAGGAGGAAGGAGATGAAAATGTATCCGTTAAGGATAGAAGGCTTGGGTATGTACAGAATTGAGATCATGACTCCCAGCATGAATCCCATGGTTGCCCACCTTCCCATCGAATCGTACATGTATTTTCCGGCAGATGCCGTTTCCAGTTTTTCAGACGCAAGGAGGAAAGGAGCAGCTGTGAACGGTAGAAGTGCCACCGCTGTAAATTCAAAGGGATATTGAAATACAGGCAGATAAGAAAAAGGAAGGCTGGCTGTCATGAGTCCCAGTGCCCCAAAGAATGCACTGTAAGCAAGAATCCCTATGGATCTGCCTCCCACGGGGGAAATATTCTTAGATTTCACGGATCCAGCAAAGATACTGAGATTTATGCTATAAAAAAACAGGAATATTCCGAAGAATTCATACAGATAAGAAACCGGATGATAGATGGAGAAGAAATTATATTCAAAAATACCTGTAAACAGGTAAAGGTAGATTCCATTCGCAACAGCGTACTTAAAAGATTTTTCAGCCTTCCTGTACCCGTACAGTCCGATGGCACGAGCTATGGCGGAAACAATGACTGGATAGAGGGAAATTCTGATTAGCTCTATTAAAAATGAGAGAGAAGGGTCTGTCGTGGTAAAACCGGAAACAATGAAGATGAAGAGAAGTGCTGCTGCATATTTTATAGAAAAAGCAGTAATATCCTTCCCGGTAGGCTTCAAATCTAATCACCCTCTCCTTTGCATATGATTACTTTAGGCTGATCAACAGAGTGGAAAAGACCGTAAAGAAACTGTTCATACAGGTCGCGTCCTATCTGCATTTTTCCATAAAACGACTTTTCAAAAATCTCCACCAGCAGCGGTATCTCTGACCTGTCCTTGAAACGTCTATTCTCAGTCATTTTCTCCACTACTTCCCTTATGGTCAGACAATCCTGATGGAAATCAGCTTCTTTTAGTATATTTAGATGCATCAGGTCTACGACGTCTGAATCATACAGAACTCCTCTGATAAACTTGGTCTCAACATTTCTTCCCTTGCTTGCCTTGATCATGTTACAGGACTTTGAAGGAGTAATAGTTGCACTTCCAGGGATATTAGATTCAAGATCACAGCTTGCCACAATTGATGCATCAGGATCATAAATTATTCCCAGACCTGATCCGTATGACCATAATAGCGGGAGATCACCTTTTATTGCGGGTTTTATCATGTCATAACCACTGGACCATCCCTCAAAGGGGGCGATGGTTTCGCCGGCGCCTACGCCTATTTGAAGACTGCTGTAATTCTTACCCTCGTCTGGATTAACTGTGGAAAGAAGCAATTCAGAATCAGTTTCTGTTTCTTCACCGGTGCTCTTCTTTCTGGATAAGGACATTTTCGAAATCGTCAGAACCACAGCAGAAACTGCTACCACAGATATTATGATTATCAGCAGAAGCTGATTTATTGGAGGAAAAACAGGGTGGGGAGAACTAGACTGTGAAGTACCACCGGATCCAGAGCTTCCGCCTGAACTGGAGCCGCCTGATCCACCGGACCCTCCTGAACCGCCAGATCCTCCTGATCCACCAGAACCTGAGGATCCTCCTGTGCCAGAAGACCCAGTTCCGCCCGAACCAAACATGTTTCCAAGATTTGGAAGCGTAAAGTTCAATCTGGGAATATACCTGCTCATATTTGGAAAATTAAGATTGAACTTTGGCAATGAAAAATTGAAATGCGGAAGACTTAATCCAGATGAACCACCTAGACCAGTTAAACCGGATCCCGATCCGGTTCCACCACTTGAACCACTGGAACCTCCTCCAGAAGATGTTCCACTGGACCCCGGGCTGCTTGAAAGTGGTTGTATCTGAGTGATCGAAGCTGCGAGCAGCCACGTCACTATTATCACCGCCAGTAGCGAGAGGAGAATTGTTTTAGAAGCCAACATTTATTAATCTACAAAGAGATTATAATCTTTCGCAATGAAAATCGCTTCAACATTGGAGATAAATCAACTAACTGATGTCTTCCTCTTCCTGTATTTTCTGTACTCAATGTAACCGGCAAGTGCAATCAGTAGAAGCACAATAATTTCCAGTATGTTCAAAGGTCCGATATAGTTACCAAGAAAACTCAATCCAACATACGATAACGATGACGCAATAACTGTTGTTGCAGCGTATGCAACCGAAGGCGGTGCAACGTGGATCTCATAATACCCATAGTTAGTTGAAAATTGTTTGCCCATGAAGGTATAGTTCACAACAAGTTCAGGCAATCTGTAGGTCCCTACTCCGGAAAGTGTCATATTTATCATGAAAGTGTGAGTCTGACCCGGTGCAAGAGAAGCGAGATTCAATTTCCCCGAAGATCCCTGGAAGGTTGCAGATCCATTGTAATATGAAAGAAACTGATCAATGTTTATTGCTATATCGTTTATGGAAACATTATCATTGTTTCTCAGCCCAACGATCAGCCTGTACGTGTCTCCAGCAACCCTCGACGAACTGACATTAACCTGTAGATCTGGAGTAAACGTGCTGTTGAATTGCATATAGTAATTTTCGAGGTTGAAGTTTGATGAGGATTGTATGAGGAATACCTTCGAAGATGTATTGAAACCGGCAGCTCCCGTCAAAGTCCGGTTATTGGTCATTAGTGTGAGGTTAAAATCGGACATTGCAAAGTTTGAGGAGTTGGAATTTCCATATCCCATGCCGATTATTGATATATCCGAAGATCGGGGTTCAGTCAGATCAGAACTGTAGCCGAAGAGCCTTGCAGCAGTTATATTGTGGTTGGTACCCGAGGAGTGCAGGGCGTTTGCCCAGAACGAAAGATCAAATGAGAAAGCCACAGTTCCGCTGGAAACATTTACAGACTGGCCAACTGTGGACTTGAATACACTCTTGAGTGAATTTGTGTTTATCATTCCAGCTGCAAGGATTGAAGTTGTAGGACTTGATGATGAGATTCCCGGAGTGAGATAGCCTGACTTCAGTGAGTTTGAGAACAAGGCGGCAGCAGAGTTCTGGCTGGCTTTCAAAACCAGGCTGTTTGCGAACGAATCCGCGATCTGACCAAACGATGGATTGGATGAAAATATGTATAACGTTATGCTCTGATTGTTGTAATTGAGGCCGCTAATGTTGGACGATGTGTTGTATGAGAAAATATCGGTAAGTGATCCCGTGTTGAGTGCATTTGCCACAGCAGAAGAGGCTGATTTAGCATCGGCGGAGCTCGACGCAGGATTACCCGGAAAAGCAGCTATGAAGAGGAAATTAGGGATCAGTGACAGTAATCCAGAGGAAGTAATCACGCTGCCTGTTGACCCAGATATTCCTATGGGAAGGGAAAATGAAGAGAGGTTATCCTGAACTATAACCGCCGAGAAGATGCTATCTGTAAAAGGCGAGGATGAGAACAGAAAGTTGCTGGAGGTGTTGTTTACCTCCATCGAACCATACGCATTGTAAATATCGCCGTCACCCGTAACAAGGGACATATCTGCCTGAAGGGAAGAGATCGAACTGTTGGATGACGCGACGGCTTGGGCAATATAATTCATATAATCACTTTTAACCTCGGCAGAGAGATAAGAAGGTGCATCAATCTTTGGTAAAAAACTGGTAGAGTACAAAATTGGGGATGAATAATTCGAATTCAAGGCGCCAATAACTGAATTCGGATTCACATAAACATTTTCGGGATGATTTCCAGCAGTAACAACTGCACTGGGATTGAGGGTTGAACTCCCAGAACTGAATATAATTATTCCGGATATCATCAGTATTATGACAAGAAGAATAGAGGCTGCCTTTATCCCCTCATTATCTTTTCCAGAGTCCTTGGAAACTGGAGGTTGACTCTTCTTCTTCGAATTGAAAATTCTTGAGACAAGATGACCTGTAACTCCACTGACAACTAGAAGGATGACAAGCGATTCAATGACATTCACCACAAATATGTCCATCAATGAACCGATCAAGCCGCCAACAGGAGGGCTGGGCAAAGATACAAACGGTGTACTGCCCCCAGTGGAAGTCAGGCTCGACAGAAAGAAGGTGTAAATCTTGTCGATTACAGGTTCAGTAATCAGGGTATACAAATTGGTCCCAGAGGGTACAACCCCAAGGACGGATGTATTTATTATCCGTGATAGGTTTGACAGACTAAGGATGAGTGAAAATGCAGCCAGTCCAAGCATTATCCACGAGATCGAATAAACAAGCAATGACACACCAATGGCTCTTCCGGTCTTTCCTGCTGCGAGACCGATCACAACACCGATAAGTATCCAGGAAACAAGAAGTGTCATCCGACCGAGCGGGTTACCTAAGAGCAGATAGACCAGTCCAAGAATGAAAACCAGCCGATATCCAATGAAAGGCCCAATCCAGTCTATGAGTGGACTGTAAGCAGGGGAAAGCAGATAATACGACAGTATTAGGACAGCAAAAGTTCCAGCAAGCAGGGCAGCAAGTTTACCCATGTGTATAGAATGGGATAATTAATATTTTAATATATGTATACTTAATAGAATTGAGCATCTGGAACTGTCATTATAGATTCTGTGAATCTTGAACCATGTGGCACTTAGTTCCCATACAACGCAATTCATATATTAGAGATGAATTTTACAACCCTGTTGAGGAATCTGAGGTTTGGAGGGAGATTGTCGATTATTATATCTGCATATTCCCTTCTGATTACCCTCAAAAGTTTGACCATCATCAGATACACAAATGTTCCTATAAGCACCAGTTCCAGCAGCGCTAGATCTCCGTAAGGCAGAATGGTACCCGCATAATCCACCACTATAAACACCACAATAGAGGATATCCATATCTTGATCAGAGACTGCCTGTCATAATTGAGAAAGCCCAGTTTTCTGGATGACGCAAACAGAACGATAAAACTCACGACATAGACAGAGGAATTGGCTATCGCTGCACCGATCATGCTGTATCTTGGTATCAGAAGAATTGAGAGTGCAAGGTTTGAAATCAGTGTAAAAGTGGCTATCCATATGAAAATGGAGGTCTTTCCATGGGCATATATCGCCTGTGACATTATGTTCTGGCTTACCAGCAATGCTGTTATGGACAGAATTATGATAGCAGGTACAGCACCCGATACATAATTTGTTGTTGCAAATATCTGAATGAATCGATAGGATATGGCAGAAAGTCCGAGGGCACATGGAACATAGATAAATGTCAGGACAGTGGTTGACAGCCTGAAGGCTGATCTGATGCTCTCCTGGTCATTTCTTGAAAACATCGCGCTCACCTTGGGAAGCAGTATGTTGGTTATTGGTGACACAACCATGCTCAGGCCAGTTGCCATAAGTAAGGCAAAACCATACACACCAAGTGTCGACAAATCTGTGAAAATGGATACGAATATCCTGTCTATATAAGATGATCCGTATGATATGATGGATGCGAATATGAGGGGAGTCGCATACCGCATCACATAATTGATATTCACATTGTACGCCTTCTCCTTCCTCTTCCTGACTATGCTGAAGATGATCAGTATCCCGGGTACTATTCCAATAATGTAACCGGTTGCCATTCCGAGAGGTACAAAGGACACATCGTTGGTCAGGAAAAGGAATACGGTGGCAAGGAAATACCAGAGGAAAGTGCCCACAACATTCACAGTGGCCGCAATCTTGAACCTCTGGAATCCAAGGATTATGCCGTTGATCAGTCCAAGAATCACCTCTGTGAACAGTGGTATGGAGAGGTATGAGATCGTTTTAGCATACAGCGTGTCATGGAAGAACAGCATGGACATGTAGGGTGAGATGAGAAACAGCGTGAGGGAACCGGCAGTTGCAGAAATGACACTTACGAAGAGTATCTTGAACATCACTGATTTAGCTTCTGCCCATTCGTTCCGGCCGATATGGTATGAGATGAACCTTGTGGCTGCGTTTGAAAGACTGAGAGAGAAGACTATGTTGAACAGTCCAAGGATGGCGAGAATGTTCACGATCTCGCCTGCGACTGATGTCGGGTAGAATTTTACAATATAAACGTAGAAAATAATTCCTGAAAGGTTGAATATTATGGAATTCATGTACTGGAAGATAAGTGAAGAGCCCAGTTTCTCCTTCTTTTCACTTTTCTCCAGTTCAACCATTTCTATTTCCTCTGATCAGATTGATCGGAATAGCACGGATATGATACCAGCACTTCACTCACCAACGAAAATTATTCTGCTTCCCTGATAATCGAACTTGAAATCCTGTTTTCTGAGATCAAGAGCCTTAACAATATTCGCATGTGCCTCATGAGGGGCATAAAAAAGCAGAAAACCCCCGCCGCCAGCCCCTATGAGCTTACCGCCCGTTGCACCGTTTTTCAACGCGCGGTTGTATAATTCATCAATCGAGTCGTTTGAAATTCCATCAGAAAGTTGTTTTTTAAGCATCCAGTTCTCATGCAGCATGGTGCCCATCCTTTCGGTCTTTCCCCTGGAGAGATCGTCAAACAACTGGAGGGCTATCTGCCTCATTCTCCGATAATCTTCAATCTTGACATTAACCCCATTTGACTGTTTCCTGTGTATATCTGTCGAGCTTCTTTGAATTCCAGTATAAAGCAAAAGCAGGTTGTTTTCAAGAGCCTCTCTGATCTCCTCTGTCGTGACGAGTGGTTTGACTGATACCGTCTCATCCTGATAGAACTGCATGAGCTGTATTCCGCCATATGCAGCCATGTACTGGTCCTGTTTTCCTCCGGGTTCATGGAGAATCTCCCTCTCTATTTTCACTGCCTCCTGTGCCATTTCCTCAGACGAAACGTACTCCCCCTTGTACGCATGTAATGCATGGAGTAGTCCGACAAGAAATGTGCTGCTGGATCCCATTCCAGTGCCAAGTGAAGGTATGTCAGAAATGCTTACAATCTCAATGCCGCCGTCAATATCCAGAAATTTAAGGGCTTCCCTTATTGATGGATGCTTGATTTTTTCCACTGTATCAACAATCTCGGTAGTTGAATAACTTACCCTAATCTGATTGTCAAACTTTTTGTTGACTGTGATGTAGATATATTTGTTGATCGAAGCAGATAAAACTGCTCCCGGACTGTCCCTTGAATAAAATTCTCTGATGTCGGTACCACCACCGACAAATGTTATCCTAAGTGGAGTCCTGGAGATGATCATCCGCTGTTTCAAATAATCACCGGTAGAACTGATCCAGTTTCCTCAGTCCTTCATCTAGCCCTACCTTGGGTCTGAAACCAAGGACCTTTTCTGCCTTGCTGGTATCGGCTAGGGTTTCCATCACGTAATTTTTGACCGGCATTTCGATGTATTTGGGCTTGATTGAGGTTCCAAGCATCCTGTTGATCTTCAAGACCAGTTCATTCAGATCGTAATTTTTCCCTGATCCTACGTTGAATACCTGATAGCCATCTGCTTTTGTGGCCCTAACGAGAGCTTCGGCCACATCCTCTGCATAAATGAAATCCCTCCTCTGCCTTCCATCACCGTATATTACGGGTTGTTCTGATTTCTTTATATTCCAGAGAAATTGCGTGGCAAGATTTGCATACCCCTTTTTGGCGTTTTCGTATTTTCCATAGACTGAGAAGAAGCGCATTGCAGATGTCTCCACGCCATGAAGTTTGAAGTACAGTTCCGCCATTCTCTCTGCTGCTATCCTGGCTTCGGTATAATAGTCTGTTACGCCAGGTATTACATCTTCCTTGTGAGGCGGTTTTATCCCATTGTAAATAGAGGAGGTCGAAGCAAACACAACTTTAGAATTGTTCTTTTTGGCAAATTCCAGTACTGAAGTTATTCCAGAAATGACTTCGGAAACAAGGAATGGATTGTCACGATACATTGGAGAGGCTGAGTATATTCCGAGATGGAAAACCTGATCCGCCTTCAGGTTTAGCCTTCCTATATTCTTTGCATCCTCCCTAATAAATGTGATCGCCTTTTCAGAGATCAGATCATT
This sequence comes from Thermoplasmata archaeon, assembly GCA_021785735.1. Taxonomy (GTDB): domain Archaea; phylum Thermoplasmatota; class Thermoplasmata; order Thermoplasmatales; family Thermoplasmataceae; genus JAKAFX01. The sequence continues at coordinate 24,027 of JAJYEP010000009.1, forward strand.
CAGATTTGTTTCTGATCCAGTGTGAAGGTTATCGATTACGGTGAGATCGTTACCTTTGTAAATACTTCTCACAAGATTTGTTCCTATGAAACCAGCTCCGCCTGTAACTATTATTTTCTTGCTTTCCATTTAAAACATTCCTGTTATCATTTGTATTTATTTAACATTATTTTCCGACAGCATATCCTCTGCGATCTTTGACCAGAGGTGGCCAACTGTGATGTGACATTCCTGAATAATAGAGGTCCTGTTGCTTTTTACTCTTATCAGGTAATCTGAAAACTCCGCCATTTTCCCCCCAGATGATCCGGTCAAACCAACGGTGTTGCAGCCTATATTCTTTGCAGCTTTCAACCCTTCTATAACATTTTTGGAGTTTCCACTTGTCGAAATTCCAATGATTATATCACCATGGTTTGCAAATGCTTCAACCTGTCTTGAAAATACCTGATCATAGCTGTAATCATTGGATATCGCAGTAAGCGACGATGTATTGACAGTTAGAGCCATGGCCGGAACCGCTCTTCTCTCCTTTTCAAAATGACCTACGAATTCAGCGGCTATATGTTGAGCATCAGCAGCACTGCCTCCATTGCCAAAAAGTATTATCTTACTTCCAGAATTGAAGGCACTGCCGATATTCGAACCTATTCTGTAAATCAGATCAAGATCCAGGTTTCTTCTAGCCTCAAGCCCCTCCTCAATATAATTATCCATGTCATTCCTGTTCATTAATGGCGATCATCATCTATGATTTTAAAGTTAAGTGTGAAAATTTTGGAATTTTCCCATTTCCAACAAAAAATATTAAGGGTCAAGGTAATCCAAACATGTGTCCGATGGAGAAATCAATCCAAGATTCCTGAAGGAAACATTATCCATGGCACACAGAATCAGGCAAATGCCGGTCCAATTTATGCTGCTTATATCGGGCATTGCTGTTTATTCGATCGTCTATTCCTGCCTGACTGTTCTCCGGTATCTTTCATTCAATGCGGGGGTCGCTGATCTTGGGTTGGCGGGAGAATATCTGTTTTATGTGTTCAGAGGAGGACTGGTGGCCTCGCCGTCAAATCCACATCCAATTTTCATGAACAAACTTATCTACATCCCTTTGTCCGTTGTCTATTATTTCTTTCCAAGCGAGCAGTTGCTACTTGTTTTTCAAACTGTATGGATTGCGCTCGCTGCAATTCCACTTTACCTTATTTCACTGAAAGTGATGAATAACAGGAACATGGCGCTGTTCTTTGGACTACTCTGGCTTCTTTATTATCCCATGGCAGGCGTAAACTGGTTTGATTTCCACTTCATGGCACTTTTTCCGACGTTCTTTCTCTCAGGGTATTACTTCTATCTTGTCAACAGAACAAGGTATTCCTTTGTATTCATGATTCTGGCTGCTGTAACCGATTATCTTGTGGTTCTTACCGTAATGTTTTTCGCTCTCTACCTTTATCTCAAGGATATAAGGTATGGAAAGAATCCGCTGAGAAACTACTTTGCCCATGCGATTTTAGTTGCTTCTGTTATTCTTTTTGTGACTATATACTTCTACTTTGGTCCAGGGTATACCAGCGGTGTGGCGCATGTGACTGCACTGAACATATCTTCCCCATCAATCACTACAAAATTGTATTATATCTTCTATATGATGCTACCACTTCTTTTCCTTCCTCTGCTGGGCCTTGACTTAATGTTCCTTGCCATTCCATTTCTTGCTTTTGTTTATCTTAATAATTTCACTCCTTATGTTCAAACCGAGTACTACCAGTACCCCGCGCTCATTTCACCAATACTCTTTATGGCAGCGATAAAGGGATTTTCGAGAGTTAAGATTCCCCGGATTAGGATTGATTATAAGAAGGCCAAGAAAGCCCTCGTGATAGTGGTTGTACTGTTCAACGTGTTTCTGGTATCATTTCTGACACCGGCAGGACAGCTGTTCACCGGTAATTCAATCAACTCTCAGTACGGATCACTGTTCTCGGGCAATACAGGATCGTACAACTCAGCCTCAAACATCGAGATGCATCAGTATGATTATTACCTCAGGAATGACATAATCCCGCTTATCCCTCATTTTGTTCCGGTGCTTATACAGGATAACATGCCGGAACTTGCTCAAAATTACTATAACTGGTACATGCCAGGTACAATTCCAAATGGAACCGTACCAGTGTATGTTGTGACCGATCCGTATTCCCCCACCTATGCATCTGCACCGTTGTATACTATTCCAAAGGGTGAAAATACCTGGAACATGACGAACACGCTGTATTCAACGGGAAGATATGGAATATATGCTGAGGCTGACGGAATTGTATTGCTGAAACTTAATTATTCAGGCGATCCTGTTCTGTACATCCCCTATGAACAGGCTTTCAGTTCCCAGGAATTCACATTCAATAGTAACAGTCACTTCTCGAGTGGAACAACATATATTTCCAACGTAACAGGAGGTGCCCTTGGGTGGTATGGTCCAAATTCGTTCCTGAATCCAGGTTCATACAAGGTGACATTAAATCTGACAGACGTAAACTCCATACCGGAAGACAATTTTCAATTTCAGGTGACCTATCCTTCGTACTTCGATGGACCACAGAATACAGTGTTTACAAAGAATATCACTTTTCAGGACTTTGGATCTGCGAATACACAGAAAAGCTTCAGTTTTGAGTTTAACGTCACAGGATTCGGTTATTATGTTCAGTACCGGGCATTCTATATGGACTGGACAGGATCCATAGGTGTCCATCAAGTGAGTGTTGAACAACTCTCTTCACCATGAGACGATTCTCCACGCTTGGTTTGGTTCCTGGCAAGCCACAATAGTTTTTATGAACATACATCAATCATGGTGAGGGATATTGAGTGACTTTACCAACTGAAGAAAAACCAGCATTAGAGCAATCTGGGATCAATGGAACGACCGGCGACAAAGGCAAAAAAATGCTCAGGATCATAGGTCTTCCGGAGTTTTTATTTGTTTTGATACTCATTCTTATCTATTTCGGAGACCACATCCTCAAGGTTTGGACATTTATTTATGGGTACAGAGGTTTTGCAGAAGGGGTTTCTGTCTCACCCATACTCCCATTTACCTTCTTTATGATAGGCGCATCTTTCACTGCAATAATCATGGTCCTGATTATGTCTGGAGCCAGATTGTGGAGAGCCTTTCTGGTGGCCATCTCTACACCGATCGCAGCGGTCTGGTTCTTTGAGTTTGTTTGGGATCTCGTCTTCCTTATTAGGTCAGGCAATTTCGATTCATGGTTTGGGTTTCCTGGTCCCATCATTTATTATTATTATGCATTTTTATCACTCGCTGCATTGTGGTTCGTAGGGATCAGATACTGGAAATTTTCAGTAGTTCCAGTAATTCTCTGGGTAGTCTGGTTCATAATATTCGCGGTGTGGGATTTTACTGGTTATCCCCAGTCCGGCTTTACTTTTGTGGTGAACTATCCGTATATTATCAACGTTCTTGCGAAGGTGATGACGTTTATTGTATTTGCATCCCCGGTTGTTTCATGGGGAAACACAAAACTAGGCACCAAAGGTATATTTAGATCTTCGGAAGCAATAATTTGAGAACAATAAGTGCAACAAGTTAGATTCCAATACAACAATCATCCCCCATTGAAGATGTGGACTATTATTTTGCATTTCTATTCACCTCGGGCACATTTTTTATCAATACAAATAATTATTTCACTCATTTTAATCAACTATTAAGTTGAACCTGTTTGCAAAAATAATCAGTAAAGTTTCAAAGAACGAGAGGCTTGTAATGGCTCTTGCATTTGCCATTTCTCTCATTACATCGCTGATTGTACTTTCAAGCAGACCATTCCTTCAGGGGACAGGGGATACTTCAACTTATGTATCCCTTTCGAAGGAAATTATGTTGAACGGTTTAATCATTCCTCGAACGAATACCATTCACTATCCCGGGAGCGTCTGGGTTTACCCCCCTATCTTTCCGTACATGGGCGCCCTGATTATTTCCACAACTAGGGCACAGGGCTGGGATCAGTACGTGGTTCTCGCACTTGTCGGTTCTTTTATCTTCTCTCTCACATCTATACCTGTATATCTTCTGTTGCGGGAAATGTACGGAAATTCCGTGGCCTTTCTCGGTGCAACCATATATCCGTTTTTTCTTCCATCCCTCTACATTCTCTCATGGGGAGGATATCCTCAATTACTCGGGTTCCTGCTAACATCCATTATCATTTATTACGTTACAAAGGCAGAGCGATTGGGGAAAAACAGGACCAGGTATGCCTTATATTCCGGTTTAGCACTTGGAATGTTAGCCCTTTCTCATGATCTAACATTTGTTTTAATCTTTTTATCCGTGATAATATTGATTATTTATCGCCTGATTATTAGAGTGACGGCCGGAACAGCCGGTAGCCGGTCAATAAAGGTTCCCCTGATTTCGGTTCTAATCTCTTCTGTGTTTGGAGCATACTGGTATGCACCGAGGATCTGGTGGGTGAAGGATTCTGCATTTCCAACATCTTCTCCAGAGTTTTTGAAATACAGTGTCGGGATACCTTC
>JAJYEP010000062.1 GCA_021785735.1 Thermoplasmata archaeon
CTACCGTCAACTGGATCAACCTGTTCCGGAAGTACTCCCGAGAGATGGGCATTGGAAACACACCAATCTATGAGATCGCTGGACTTCTTATGATCGCCCAGCCTTAAATAATACTGCGCCATCCACAGGGTTGTTATAATCCAGGGATTGCCGGGGAGATTCAGGTTTTTGTGAGAATAGTGATAGGGATCGTTTCTGTATCTCGCGACCCCACCATTTGTTCGTATCCATAGATTGTCCATGATGGTCTGCATGCTCCTTACAACCCTCGCATCGCTTGCGTGTTCCATATTTAGAAGGGTTATTGATGAAATTGCACTGTCCGGAGTAAAATCCAAACTTCCATCAATAATTCCTCTAGCATATACTCCCATCTCTTCTGAATAAAATTGTTTTTCAAACACCTCACGCATCAATATGGCTGCATCTTCATATTCCTTCGCGTAATAATCGTCTCCAAAAGTTCTAGCAAAATTGGCCGATGCCTTCAGTGCAGCATAACAGCTAGAGATCGTAAAAGTATGAACACCAAATCTCTCTTCCCAGATATCATAGGAACTCTTGGGCAGTCCATCTGAATCCCTGAATTTGAGAATGAAGTCTGCAGATTTTCTTATCAAATTCTCATAGTAATCCGATATGAAGTCTATGTCTCTTACTCTTTTGAAATGTGACCACAGAGCCCATATAACGAGCGAAGTCTCATCCTCCTGAAGTGGAAGTATGCTTCTGCCCCCATGGACCCTTGGCAGCCAGCTGCTGGATGGTGTGCCCGAAGGATCATATTTATGGAGAAAATACCCATCGTCTGTCACCACTGATTTTGCAAATTCAAAGAATGGTCGAACAGTCCCGGCATGATTTGCACGAATTAGAGAGAAGGCCGCTATAGATGCATCTCTTGGCCAAACGTAATAATAACCGTCTCTGTTGAACTTCAAATTTTCACTGTCTCCTGATGCCACTATTCCTCCTGAGTCTGCCATGTGGGCTCGTATGATTATAAGTGATCGCTTGTATATTCGGTCCCAGTTTTCGGGTATTGCAGGTTTTTCCTTTGTAACCCAGAGATGCCAGTAATTTGATGTTCTCGTTTCAAGCCTCTTCAGTTGCTCCAATCGCAGGTTTTTCAAGCCCTTCTTTACAGAATCAAGATCAGTGCCGCAATATATGTAGTAAAACACATCCACTTTTTCGTCCTTACTTAAACTCAGATGGTGTCTCAGGATGGAATCAACAGAACCTATCGCCACCGGACTCATTGATAGTTTTCCATCTTCGGCATCCTTCCAAACCCCTTCAAGACCGTTAAAATCCTTAACACCCATGGCATACTGATCAAACCTTTCGTTTTTTGAATCTATGGATGAAATTAGGAAATATCTCTTTCCCTTGTAATGTACAATAGAGTTTAAATCAGGAAAATATTGAGCTGTATCACCGATGTTATTCCCATAGATGTAAAAATCCTGATGAAAAAACAGATCTATTTCGGACTGAATTGGTTTTCTGTTCTCTACCACGAGGTGCTTCACGTATACGTCCTCATATATATCAACAAAATCAGTGGATTGTATGTTGATCCCATCATCTTCATAGCTGCAAAGTCCAACCATGGTGTTATCCAAATAATCTATCCTGCTGATAAGTTGCTTGCCCACCCACTGAAAGTTTCCGTTTACAGAAATACCAAATCTGAATGGATGTCCCATGGAATGGTTTTCACCTTGAGAATCTGAATAATAAAAGTCAGAAATTCTGTACTGATCATCCATAAGAATAAGCAACCGTCCGTTACCTACCGCAACGTTCCTGACCATTTCACCCCACAGCAGTGTACAAGTTAAAAACATTTACATCGTTAAACAAATCGATTGATACCTGCAGAATTCACGGGATCTGCAGATACGGTCTGATTTCTAAAAGTACGCAGGCGTTTGATTGTTACTGTGCGTTCCTCACAAATGCTTTAGGACAAACGGTTAAATAAATCCAATCGCATATGTAATTATGGCTAAATTTCCAAGCGATGAATGGGTCAAGGAATACATGGACAAGCTGAACAGCAATGCGGACTACCAAGATGCAGGAAGCAAATGGGAGGGTGCAATCACATTTGTCATTCTAAAAGATGACACTTTCAAGGATGATGCATACATCTATCTAGATCTCTATCATGGAAAATGCCGGGAGGCCAGATTCTCAAACAGTCTTACAGACCTACCAAAGTCTGAGTTCAAGTATATAGGAAGTTATGGCAATTGGAGAAGACTCATCGACGGGGAGATCGATCCCATAAAAGGGATACTCACCGGGAAATTCAAACTTGAGGGCGCTATGATGAAAATAATGAGGTATACAAGAGCTGCAAAAGAGATGGTCAACACTGCTTCAAAAGTACAGTCGGAATTCTGAGTGAGAAAGATGTGGTTTTTTAGATCGCCCGAAATAATCTTTGGCGAGGATTCCCTGTCGTTTCTCAAGGACCTCAGGATAAATAGATGCCTGGTAATCACGGACAATTTCCTTCTCAAGAGTGGATTGCTTGATAAATTATTCCGGAACCTGCCGGAATCCTCGAAAAGAATGGTAATCGGTGATATTTCGCCTGAGCCAACATTCAGGGAAATGACCGGTCGCATTGAAGAGATAAGGAAGTTTAACCCGGATTATGTGATTGGATTTGGTGGAGGTTCTTCTATGGATACTTCTAAAATACTTTTTGCGCTGAACGAGAGACCTGATCTTGACGTTTATGATATCACTCCCCTCGTTCCCCTTGGGCTCAGGAAGAAATCCAGATTAATTGCTATTCCAACTACGAGTGGAACGGGCTCAGAATGCTCATGGGCGGCAGTGCTTTCAGAAGAGGGGGAGAAGAGAAAATCAGAGCTTGCGTCTCCTGAGATACTGCCAGATTACGCAATACTCGATCCGGATCTCGTCGTGTCACTTCCAAAGGAACAGACAAAGAACACTGCCGCTGATGCTTTAACCCACGCCATTGAGGGATACGTGAGCTCCTGGAACAATCCATTTTCTGATGCCATGTCCGAAAAAGCTATAGATCTCATTAGCAGCAATATTGAGACAGTTCTGAAAGATCCGGAAAATATTGATGCACGAAACAGTGTGCATATAGGAGCATCCATGGCCGGTCTCTCCTTTTCCAATTCGCAAATCGGACTTGCGCATGCACTGGGACACTCGCTGGGGGCGTACTTTAAACTTGCGCATGGTAAAACAGTTGCGCTGTTTCTTCCAAACGTGATTGATTTCAATTATAATGTCTCTGCTCAAAAATTTGAAAAACTGAACAGCATTGTTCCTGAACGGTACAGAAAGAAAAAATTTAGCGATACGCTCAGAGGCTTGTTCAGATCCATGGGAGTTGAAGGGAGCATCGAGGAATGCGGAATAACCAGGAAGGAGTTTGAACAGAATCTAGATGGACTGGTTTCACTCGCATCTGAATCGACAGGGTGCCTTACAAACCCTAGGGAATCCAGTACTTCAGATATCAGGGAGCTGTTCCGAAACTCTTATGCCAGACTGAGGTGAGCAATGTGGAAAAGATCAGGTATGGCAACGTCCTAAATGGTATTGAAAATTTTGATGGGATTCCCCATGATCTGACCAGCCCTGCCGACGGGAGGTATGTGGGCACTGTTTATTATGCAAACAAATCTACTGCAGACGAGGCTGTAGACTATGCCGAAGAAGCTTTCAACAAAGTGTGGTCGAAAACAGGTCTGTCAGAGCGCCAGAAACTGCTAATGAAATTAGCCGACCGGATTCAGGAAAGATCAGATGCATATTCAGAGCTGGAGACTCTCAACACGGGAAAGACAATCAGGCAAAGCATGTTGATGGATATCCCCCTTGGCATTGATCACATAAGATATTTTGCCTCGACAAAAGAATTTCAACCCAGCAGGAAAATCGCACACCCGGAGTTCCCTGATACTGAAGGAGTTGTTGAATACCTTCCAGTTGGTGTGGTGGGATCAATCGCACCCTGGAATGTCCCATTTCTAATGGCCGTCTGGAAAATTGCCCCGGCAATACTTGCGGGCAACACAGTTGTGCTGAAGCCCTCACATTATACTCCACTGACAGCTCTGGAATTGGCGAAAGACGCTATTCATTCAGGATTTCCCCCTGGGGTCATAAACGTTGTAACTGGATCCGGAAGTGAGGTTGGGGATGCGATAGTTAAGAATCCGAAGATACGTTTTGTAAGTTTTACCGGATCATCTCCCACAGGATCAAAGCTTATGGCCAGTGCTTCACCAACAATAAAAAAGTTCACTCTTGAACTTGGTGGTAAATCTCCAAATATAGTGTTTGAAGATGCTGATCTGGATCATGCGGCAAAAGGCGTGTTGTTTGGAATTTATCTTAACTCTGGTCAGCTCTGTGAGTCCGGAAGCAGACTGATTCTTCAGTCATCGATCAGGGACAGGTTCATGATCAAACTCAAGGAATTGATGCAGAGAATGCGTGCAGGTAATCCCACTGAAATGGAGACAGATATCAGTGCGATTACAAACGCTTCACAGCAGGAGAAAATAATCAGAATGGTTGACATGGGCATTGGTCAGGGTGCGAAGGTGTTCTATCGAAACGAGATCTCTGGAAAGGTTCCAGAACATGGGATCTACTATCCCCCCACCTTACTTACTGGTATCGGTCACGATATGGAAATTGCCAACGAAGAGATATTTGGTCCTGTCCTTACTGTGATGGAATTCAGTACCGAATCCGAGGCAATCGAGATCGCCAATAGAACCAATTATGGACTTGCAGCCGGTGTCTGGACAGATGATATTACCAAAGCCAGAAGAGTGGCATCTTCGATACTTTCGGGTACTGTGTGGATAAATGAATATCACCTGCTCTCAGCAGCAGCACCGAGAGGAGGGTTCAAGAACAGCGGTATTGGAAGGGAGCTGGGACTTGAAGGGGTTCTGGAAATGACTGAAACGAGGCACACATTCATAAGTCAGGGGAAAAACGATCTTGATGATGTGGCATACGGACTTCTGTTTCCTGACTGAAGGATCACAGGTTCGTATAAAATGAAAGAGATTTGGGGATAACCTCGATACGAATCGGAGTGAATCCCACGACCTCTCCATCCATTTCAACTGGTGCCTTTTCTCCAGTTATTGATATTCTCCTGCAGGAGAAATTTTCCACAACCTTTTTCCTGATATAATTCCCGGACTTCAGTGAACCCAGACTCATGAACAGGGAAATCTTTCCTATCCTCTTTATCAGATGAATATCCAGAAGACCATCATCCATGATTGAATCAGGAGACGCATGCATACCCTTGCCGAAGTACTGTGCATTGGCAATCACAATCTCCGATGTGGAGAATTTCCTTGTGACATCATCGCACGAAATTTCAACTTCATACGATTTCAACCCAAACAACTCTCGCATTATTGATCGCATGAAAACATTTCTGCCTTTTGGAGATTTATTTACCCTCTCCATGACAGATGCACCGAATCCTATTTCTGCAATGTTTACAAACAGTCTCTGCTTACCATCGAATTGTGTAAGGGCAGAGTCGACGGTTATGATCTTACCTGCCC
>JAJYEP010000063.1:0-2299 GCA_021785735.1 Thermoplasmata archaeon
GTGCGGATTATGTCCTTCTTTCTATCTACAAAGTAAAGGAAGCCATCACTGTCCATTACCGCGAGGTCTCCGGACCTGACCCATCCACCATCGAAGGATGCCCTGGTCCTTGCTTCGTCGTTGAAATAACCTCTTGCAACCGTAGGTCCTTTCATTAGTATCTCTCCAACTTCTCCTCTTCTGGCTTCGGATCCATCATCCCTGACAAGTTTCAGGGAGATGTTGATATGAGGCCGCCCTATAGACTCCTTTCTGCCCTCAAAATCACCTGGCTGAAGCGTAGTTCCCATTGGAGTGGTCTCGGTCATGCCGTAATAATTTCTCCACTGCACCCCAGGGAAAATCTTGGAGACAGCATCGAACTGGGTCTCACTTATGAAGGCACCAAAGCTGATGCACTTTTTCACGGAAGTGAAGGGCTCTTTCACAAACTGGGAAAGCCCGATGAATACAGTGGGTGGGAAAATGAGGTATGTAACACTGTACTTGTTTATCAGTGAAATTATTTCAGTCGGATTTGGAACAGCCTCAAGGACTATGGAGGCCCCAACATTCATGAAGCCCAGGAATGTGTACAGGCCAGCCACGTGGTAAACAGGGATACTCAGCAAAAACACATCATCATGACGCCAGTCCAGATCATGGATAGAACTCAATAATGAGGAATACCAGTTTAGATGGGTGTTCATAACACCCTTTGGGGCAGATTCAGTTCCCGAGGTGTAAAGAAGAGTCGAAACATCATTGGCGTCGGTTTGATAGGCAAAATCGTCCGTACCGGTAAGATCAACTCTGTCAAATTCCACTATTCTGGTTTTGGGATCAGTGTTTAAGGTAGTATCGGTGAAAAGAACAACAGGTTTGGAATCCTGAATAAGCGTCTTAATCTCATCCTGTTTCAGGTTGAAGTTATATGGGGAATATACTGCACCAATACGATTTGTGGCCATCCACAGTTCAAGCATCTCCGGTCTGTTCTTTGAAAAGACAGCGACAACATCTCCGGCCTTTACACCACTCTTTCTGAGATATGATACCCATCTGAGCACTCTTTCCCTGAATGCCTCAAAGGTAAATGCTCTGTCATTAAAATACAGAAAATTTTTACTGGGCCATTTTTCCGAGGATCGATCAAGGACATCCGAAACGTTTAACATTGATCTATCCAAAAACTAACGGTATCATGATTTAAAAACTTTATTCGGGCTCCACAATACGTAATATCCGCTATCATTTTAAAATATCTATAAATTGGATACGATAAACGGTAATCGTTAATATCCAGTAGTTTCATGTTAGTGGGGATAACCATGGTTAACTTGGCATCCTATCTGGACAGAACTGTAACGGAGTATCCTGAGAATATTGCAATAGAGGAATCAGGAAGGCAGATCTTGTATACGGATTTCAGGAAGATGGCGGAGAATCTCGCAACCTACCTTACTGATAACGGAGTTGGAAGAAATGACAGAATAGGGATACTGCTACCCATGTCGGTGGACTATCTTGTGTCGTTCTATGCAGCATGGAAGGTAGGCGCCGTTGCAGTCCCAATCAACAACAGATTCTCTGTCGATGATATCCAGTTTGTGACAGACGACGCTGGATTGAAATGTCTTCTACTCTCCGAGCAAGAAAAAGAGAGGCTGGCTCCCGTAATCAAGCGGAATGCCTCTCTCATGACCGTTGTGCATGGCCCAGAAGACGCTGAAAACAGTTTTGGCTATATATACAAATCGGGTCATGCAGGCAGAGAAGATGAAGAAAACTGGGCTCTTGATGACGACGATGCAATGATTATGTACACTTCCGGCACCACAGGAAAGCCTAAGGGGGTGAGGCAGAGCCACAGGAACAATTCCTCATCTATCCACATGGTTATGGATGCATGGAAACTGAAATCAACAGACACCCTTCTGAACAACGTTCCTCTATTCCATGTTGGCGGCCTTCAGTGCGGAAGTTTTCCTGCGCTGTTTTCCGGGGGCAGAATAATACTTCTGCCGAAGTGGAATGCTAGGGAATGGATTGATCTGTCCATCAGCAAGAAGGCGACATGGTCAGGGTTGGTCTCAACCATGGTCGTGGACACTGTCAACAACATCAAATCCATGGGGGATCTGAGCAGGGATAAATTCAGCTACAGATTCATATTCTTCGGAGGGTCACCCACCCCTGATCCCATAATATCATATTTCAATGAATTCTTCAAAGTTCCACTCAGGGAAATATACGGTCTGACGGAAGCCACGGGATTTATCGTCTCGTACATGGAAGGCCAGAAATGGAAACTCGGATC
>JAJYEP010000063.1:2399-5483 GCA_021785735.1 Thermoplasmata archaeon
CTTTTGTAAGATACACTCCGGAAACACTGGTACCTTCGGAAATCAGCCTTAGGGGTGATCAGGTCAAATGGCCCACATTTCGCTACTTTGTGAAAATTGAGAACAGGAAATACAGGGTGAAGGAATTCTTTCTGGACTGGTTCTATCCGGGTTTTCCAAAAAGCCTGATGTCAAGCTTCATGGGAACTTTTTCCGAAATCCACAGCATGAGAACAGGCGATCGCATATTTTTCACCGGTAAGGACTACAGGGGAAGGAATGCAGCCTCATCCTTCATTAATGGAACGCAGGTGGAAGTTGAAGCCCTCGGCGAGTCAAGAGAAGAGGATTTTTCTAAGATTTTCTCGGATCTCAGGCCAGTGAGAGAGGATGAGATCCGACTCAGGGGAAGCACATTCAGGGAAAGGTCTTACTTTGCCTCAGGGCACAGCGGAGAATGGTTCGAGGATAAGAGAATCTCAAGACTCAACTGGATTGATCAAATAGACGCATCTTTTGAGCTTGATAGGAAAGAGTACAGGCTTTCCTCGACAGGCATTCTGCTCACCGAAGGCAGGATCGGCCACTGCATCATGGTCTTCGAGGGTAGTTCCTTTGAGAGGGCAGTCTGGGTCGATGTGGTAAGGAGAGACAGCAAGATTCCATACGCATCTTACGATTTCCGCGACGAAGAGGGCATGTTCGACTACAGGGATCTTTCTGATGTCAGTATACTCCTGAGAAGGCCCAGTGGCCCGGGTATTGTAAGATGGTCAGATTCGGTGATGCTGTACACAATGTCCATCTCTCCATTGCTAAATTTTCCAGTAAGAGACGAAATGAAGAAAATTCCAGAGAAGATTCAAAGCCAAATCAAAGATATCCTACAGCAGGTCTCCGGAATCAATTAATGGTTTCTGAATGAAATGCCAAAATACATATCTTGATGGACATAACCATGACAGGGTATGACAGCCGAGATTGTCGAGTTCCTCAAAGTATTCATTCCACTATTCGTGGTTATCGATCCGTTCGGGGCAATGCTGATCTTCATGGGACTAACTTCAGGGATGAACCATGGCGAGACCAGGGTGGTAACGATGGACGCGGTCATATACGGTTTTATCATACTGCTCTTTTTTGCGATTCTGGGCAACTATCTCCTCTACTTCTTCGGCATCACCATACAGGCAATAGAAATCGCGGGCGGAGCAATCCTCCTGATAATGGGTATAAACATGGTCAGGGAGGGAGACAGGCCTAGTTCGGCAGGTGGGAACGTCGAGAAGGATATCGGTATCGTGCCCATGGCCACCCCTCTACTGGCGGGGCCTGGGGCAATATCGCTTGTTATTATTCTCATGAACGGCGGCTATTACAATCTCATTTTTACCATCATATCGCTCATCCTCGTTTTCGTGATAATATTCCTGTTCTTTGAATTCTCAGAGAGAATTCTCAACCTTATGGGGGCAAAGGTTCTCAAGGCCATGACCAGGGTGCTTGGTCTTCTGGTGGCAGGCTTCGCCATTCAGTACATACTTGATGCAATCAGCATAATAGCAACCACCCTCCACTGAAAGAACGCAAAGGATTCCCATGATTCCCCATTAGCTTCAAACGGCAGCCATAAGAGGGGAGAAATGCAAGCGGATTGCCAGGATAGAGATATGTCGAAGCGATGAATCAGTCTGCGCTCAGATCCATTCCCATACCCTGGTGTCATAGGAACGGGCAGCAAGAATATTGAACTCTTTGTCAGGAAATCTCTCGTGAGCCTCGAAGAGCAAGGAAAGCTGGCTGTCGATCATTGCGAAAGGCAGAAATGTGAATGATCTGTACTTTCCATTCACGGGTTTTGCAAATATGGCAGCCTTGGGTATCTTTCTTTCAACTGACAATCTCTGGACCTCACGCAGGAATTGCGATTTTATATGTTGCACAGATATGGAACCGCCGTCATACATCACCGCTCTGAAGCCGGCATCATCAGTCTTTGTGAAGTTGTATTCCAGGAAAAAGTCACTGTCTCCGGATATTCCAATCTCAGGCAGTATATCAACCTCATAAGAAACCACGCCAAGGTGAATTCTGGAATCTACGTTATTGAGGATATTTATACCGCCGGCACTTGGACCAAGGTCCGCAATCCTGATTTTGTTGTTCATCCTGCGGATGTGGTCGGCCACCGCAGTTAAATTATTTTTTGACGATGAAGAAATCCGGTAGTCTATGTATATTTTTCCTGAATTAAGGTACAGTCCGCCTCTGACTGCGAAATCAATTTTTCCGATCTCGTCCATGATCACGGAGGCAGCTTCCATCTCCTCAGCCTTTACCCTCACTATATCACAGTCACCAAGTCTGGTTGGGGAATAAGCTGAAAGTACGCCAGTCAGCTTGAGTGCAGCCTTGTCGCATATAAACAGATCGACATAATAGTCGTTCCCATCGCGATAAGAATCAAGAGGTATAGTCTCTACCTCTCTCAAAAGGAGGGGGAATAAGGCGTGTTGCTGCTCTATTGATATTGTTATGCCTGTTTCCAGCAACTTTTCGACATCCCGGTAAAGCATGGCTAGCACCAAAATCTGTCACAGAATGCCAAAGTCATGCTCACCAGAGATTTAACGCGGAAATTCAACGGACTCAGTTTACAACTCATTGATCCGAATATATAACATTTAATGTTATTAAATATTCGCCACCCTGTATACAGTCAGGGGAAATTTTGTAGAGTGGCGATCGCTCGTAAGGAGACCGAAGTCCATAAAATCGCTTTAAATAACGATCCCGAGAAGGATTGTTTAGATTCGACAAGCATCCGGAAAATTAAACCGGGGAAATGTTAATATACTATGGCTAATTACGTTAGTAGGATACTAATATGACCACAAATGATACGCAGCAGTTAACCAGAAAAGAAAGAGATTTTCTTGTCAAGATTGTGGAAGAGCAGCACCAGTTCCCCCTCAGGCTTGCGGACGTGGCAAGGTTCATGAACGTCAAGCCTCCAACGGCGCTGGAGGTGGTGCGCAGGCTCTCCAGAAAAGGATTCGTAATCTCAAGTTCCGGCATGATCATGCCGACTGAGGAGGGAAAGGA
>JAJYEP010000010.1 GCA_021785735.1 Thermoplasmata archaeon
TGGACCGACGGGGATTTGAACCCCGGACCTCTTCCATGCCAAGGAAGCGATCTACCTCTGATCTATCGGCCCCGTGATGTCTACCGTAATGTGATATTTGTATTAAATTTACGGTGCAACACTGATATTAGTGAAAGCGATTTTTTAGAAGTTGGGACAACTCAATTATGAAAGCAAAAGGTTACTGATGCCCAATATATTTAGGATAGACTTTTAAAATAAAAGTATATATCTATAATTCTCTTAATCCACACGCAATGCCTGACTTTGTTTTGAGACGCAGATCGCGAACCAAGCGGCCAATGGTTAAGACTTCAGAGGCTGAGAATTATGATCTGGTGGACCGTTACGATATAATAAAAGGTTACGGTTCAGTTGAAATTCTGTGGAACAGAAACACTCTGGAAAACGTTTATTCCGTCGTTGAACCACAACTAAATGAAGCCGAGAAGAAGTTATTGCTTACTCTTCCAAAGGAAATGCAGATGGTAATCCCAAATCTCAAGGCTTTCACGGGTGATTTCTACGATATGGACATCGGTGCACTTCTGGATGCATACGTGAAGGCGTATGAAATAAAAATAAGTGACGAGTCCAAGGAAAGGATCAAGTATTACCTCAGGAGGGACTTCGAGGGACTAGGTGCCATTGAAGTAATAGTGAGAGACCCCTATGTGGAAGATGTGTCATGTGACGGTTACGGAATTCCTATATTTGTTTACCACAGGAAGTACGGTTCAATTAAGACAAACGTCGTATTTAACACTGCAGACGCCCTGAACTCTTATGTGATTAAACTTGCCCAGGTCTGCGGGAAAGAAATTTCGGTGAGCGAGCCTATTCTGGACGGGGCTACCCCTCAGGGACACAGGGTTCAGGCTATATACGGAGAAGAAATTTCTACAAGAGGTTCAACCTTCACATTCAGGCTTTTCAGGGAAAAACCCTTCACTCCTGTTGAGTTAATCAAGTTTGGAACAGCCAGTGCAGAGATGACCACTTACTTCTGGTATATGATAGAAAATCTTAACTCTGCTCTAATAGCCGGAGTTCCTGCTGTGGGTAAGACGTCAACGCTCAATGCGATGTTAATGCTTGTGCCGCCCGCATCCAAGATATTCAGTATAGAGGAGACCAGAGAAATTAACATTCTTCACCAGAACTGGGTTGCCACTTCAACTAGGGAAGGTGAGTTCGAAAACCAGGATTCCGGCGCGATGAATGCAAGAATAGACATGTTTGAGCTTGTAAAGATGGCAATGAGGCAGAGACCCACATATATAGTGGTCGGAGAGGTAAGAGGCAGAGAAGCCTCATCGCTGTTTCAGGCAATGTCCACCGGTCACACCACATATTCCACCATACACGCAGATTCCATGGAGGCTACAGTAAACAGGCTGGAGAGTGCGCCACTGAACATTCCCAGAATAATGATAACATATTTGAACACGGTTATATTCAATAAATTCGTGAGAAGCGGAGATGCAGTGAACAGAAGGATCACTGAAATCGATGAGATGTCAGGATTCAATTCAGAAACCAACGAAGTGGTATACAACAAGGTGTTCAGCTACGATTCATTCAGGGGAAAGCACTCTTTCATGGGATTCAGCAACCTGTACAAGAAAGTGCAGTTTACCAGAGGCTTAACGGCATCTCAGTTTAAGGCGGAATTTGATGAGAGAAAAAAGCTTCTTGAGGAAATGGTCAGGTCAGATATTACAAATTATGTTGAGATCAGCAAGATTATAAACACCTATTATAGGGACCCAGAAAAGGCAATGTTAGCGGCATCTGGAGGAGTTTGATGGCAGAGGACGATAATCATAGAAGAATCTCAAGAAAGAAAAAGGGGCCGAGTGGCCCGGTAATAGAGGACCTTAGTGGAAAAAAGAGCGTGAGTCAGAACGCCAATGAAGACAATCCTCAGCAGAACATGACATCATCCCCGGAGAATTCTCCACAACCAAACCCAGAGCAGAGTGAAGAGCAAAATGAGATTGAATCAAGTAACGTGCACAATGGCAAAGACATAGCCAATCAGGAGGCTGCGGGTGTAGTTCCTGAATCAGTTTCTGATTCGCAGGGATCGGAAGAAAGCCCACAGTGGAATGCTGCTGACGCCGGATCAATGGATAACGTCCAGCAGGAGACTGAGGAAAATCCTGAACAGACAGCTGAAGAATCAACTTCTGAATCACAGGGATCAAGCATGCAGTCCATCTCGGACCTTGATCAGAGAGAAAAAGAAAAATCAGAACTTCTCGAGAGGGCAATTGGTGCAGAGAAGGGAACAGAAGCCGGTGAGGGTGTAAACGAAGGAAAGTTATCCGTTTCCCGTGGAAGAAGATCAAAGGATAAGTCCAAGTCTAGGTCAAGCCGGAAATCTTCGGTAAGCGCCAGATCTGAACAGAAGGGTAAGAGAATTTCCATGCCCAGGCTGTTCGCAAAGAAGAACAGGGGAAAGGGAGCACAGGCTGCTCTTGACACGGTAAATGCAACATCAGATTCAACCGGGCAGGTGAGCAGGCTGATATTTACAAGACAGCTTATAACTACGAAGGATAAACTTTCTCCCAGCTCAGAAAAAACGCGTTCATCCAAAAAAATGACTGTCATTACAACAGGAAGGGTTAACGTTGCCCTTCCAAATCCTTCGCCTGCGCTCAAAATTTCCTTAAGGTTTTTCAGGACTTATTTCGAGAGTAGGGCACAGAGGTATTCAAAACTCGAAGAGAACCTGCGGAAAGCCAAGATGCCATATTCCGCTGTGCAGTATTTATCATTTGCAACATTCATATCAATTGTGATTGCAGGAGTGATCGCTGCATTCAGCGTGTTTCTCTTTATTGTTCTCGGGCCGCTGGGCATCCTAGCAGTCGTGTTTGGGGGGGTCGGTATAATGGCATTTGTAGGCGTTTTCCTTTCACTACCTTCCTCTACGGCGAACAAGAGAAAGAAGGATATTGAATCAAAGATACCGATTGCCATAAGTTACATCGCGACCATGGCTTCAGCCGATATGCCAATCGACGTCATCTTAAGGGAACTTGGGGAGAGCCCAGAGTATGGTGAGGTTGCGAAGGAAGCAAAATCAATATCAATGTCGTCGAGAGTATTCGGTAATGATATAGTAACGGCCATGAGGGAAGGAGCGAGGAATTCCCCTTCCAGAAAATTCTCAGAATTTCTTCAGGGGATTGTTACAACTGTAACTTCCGGAGGCAACCTGAAGGAATACTTCAAGGCGAAGGCAACCCAGTACCAGGATGAGTTAAATACAATCATCAAGAGTAATGCGGAGTCCATAGGAATACTTGCTGAAAGTTACGTAACGGTAGGCGTCGCATTTCCGTTGATGCTCATTGTCATACTCGGGGTTGTCGCTGCACTTGAGTCAGCGTCAACGGGCATGGCAATAGTGCTTTATCTCATTGTCCTCATGATTATCCCTCTGATTACCATAAGTTTCTCATTCCTCATCTCCAGCACAATAAAGGAGGTTAACGTTTGAAGCAGAAATTCAAGGCACTGATTCTTGCCTACATAGGTGCGATGATATTCATCATCATCTATCTCCTGATAACGGTGGCGTATCCCACAGTCCATTTCAGCACTCTGTTTAGTTTCTCCATCTTCATCGTGATAATCTTTATTCCTTACGGTTTCTTCGATAATCTAGAGATGAAGAGACTTTATGACGCGGAAAGGAGGGTTCCAGATTTCCTGCGCGATCTGGCAGAATACACCACTTTTGGTATGCCTATTTCAGCAGCAATAGTCAGGGCATCATCTGCTGATTACGGAGCTCTATCGGATGAGATCAAAAGAGTTGCATCAATGATCTCATGGGGTATATCAGTGGAGGAAGCCCTCAAGGACTTTGGAAAGGATATAGGATCGGAGAATGTTGTCAGGGCGGGGAAAATCATCATAAAGGCGAGTGAATCCGGATCGAACATATCAGACGTCATGACAATGGTGTCGGAATTTACTTCACAGATGCAGCTGCTCAGGAACCAGAGATTTGCGGATATGAAGAATTATACCATGGTTATGATGATATCCTATGGTGTTTTCCTGTTTGTGATCCTGACACTGGATATTGATTTCTTACCGAAGATTGGTTCCGGGTTTTCACTTGGAGGTGGCGCTACCACAAGCGTTGCTACGATAAAGAACGTTTTCAACATAGGGCTGGTTGTCCAGGGCGGTGGAACCGGCATTATTTCAGGGGTTCTGAGGGATGGTAGAATAAGTTCCGGAATATTCCTCGCCGGTATAATGCTTACAATCAGCATTGTTATACTTCTAATCATAGGTGGGATATAATGTTCAGAAGAAGACAGATTGAAAAGGGCGGGGAACTTGAAATCAAGCTATCAGAGGTCTCGGAGCCTGATGATCTTTCGTTTTATGAGGTGGAACCAGGCCTTGTTTATTCAAGGATATTTGTCGACAAGAAAGATAAGGAGATCCACTATCATCTGATAGAACCTTACCTAGATCCTGAGATGAAGAAGGAGGTAGATCTTATCAAGGACAAGATCATGGAACGGGTCTCGGATCAGAAGATTACCTCATCAGAAAGGAAGAAGGATTTCGAAAAAATATATCCTGCTATCCTCGAGGACATAGGGGTGGAAAGACCAGCAAACGAGATGATTGTCCTCAAATACTACGTTGAAAGGGACGTGGTCGGATTCGGTAAGATAAATGGACTTATGCTCGACCAGGATATTGAAGACGTATCGTGCGACGGCCCAAAAGTTCCAATCTTTATCTTTCACAGAAATCATGGGTACATTGCGTCCAACGTGTTCATCGAAGACGAGAATGAACTGAACACATACGTTAAGAGGATCGTGCAAGATTCTGGTAAGCACATATCAATATCAATACCGATCATTGATGCCACTCTCCCGGATGGTTCTAGGCTGCAAGCCTCACTAGGCAGGTATATTACCAATAACGGTCCTGCGTTCACCATCAGGAAGTTCAAGGCGAACCCGCTCAGTCCGGTGAGTCTCATAATGACCGGATCCGTATCCGCAAGAATATTCGCCTATCTCTGGGTGCTGACGGAATACGGCGCCAACATGATGGTGGCGGGAGGAACAGGTTCAGGAAAAACCACTCTTCTCAACGCAATACTCCTTTTTATCCCGCCTCAGATGAAGATAGTGAGCATCGAGGATACAAGGGAGATAAATATCCCGCATGAGAACTGGATTGCGACTGTGACAAGACCCGGTTTCGGTACGCTTGACAGGGAGACTGGAAAGAGGGGAGGAGAGATAGACATGTTCGATCTCCTGGCTGCGTCCCTCAGGCAGAGACCCAACTATATCGTTATTGGAGAAGTAAGAGGGAAGGAGGCATTCACGGTTTTCCAGGCAATGTCTGCCGGAAGGTACGGTTTTGGCACGTTCCACGCAGAGGATCCGAAAACGTTGATCCACAGACTGGAATCTCCACCAATAAACATTCCGAGAACGCTCATAACCGCGCTCGATGTAATCATTATGCAATCCCAGCTTACATATAATAACAAGATCGTGAGGAGAGCCACCAGCGTTTCGGAGATCACAGGTCTAGATCCGTCAACCAGTGACATCATAGTCAACAACATCTTCAAATGGAACTCCCAGTCTGACAATTTCACATTCTCAGGATTCAGCTATGCCATGAACAGGATTGCAGAGAGGATTGGCAAGACAGAGGCTGATCTTGAGAGGGAAGTGGATCTGAGGGAGCTGATGCTGAACAGGATGATAGAAAAGAAATTCTACACTTACAGGGATGTGACGAGGATGATAAACAGGTTCTACAAGGATCGTGATTCCCTGCTCAAGGAACTCGGCATAAACGAGGACGACATCTTCTGATCATTTCTTCTGGGTCTCGGCACTTGCCATGATGGGAAGCCCCAGCAGCTTCCTGGACGCATACGGGACATAAATCGTCTGCATTATGATGGAAAATATGACCACAAAAGCTGTAGCGACGTAAATCATCTGCCCCCATTTTATTAGGATTGGAAGGTTTTCCTCTATTCCCAGGGTATATGGCACCAGGGACATTACAACCGACACCGATCCTTTCGTACCGGTAAGGCCCATGAACAGGCTCATCCTGTTGTTTATCCTGAACCTTGACCTTGAGAATCTGGCAGCAATTAAGGATACAAAAACTGCCAGCGGACGCGAGAAGAATAATACGGCAAGTGTCACGAGTATACCCACAACCCAGTAGGCAGATATGTCACTCAGGGTGAGAATGCTTCCAAGCAGAATGAATATCAAAGCCCTTGACAGGAATGACAGACTCTGCTGAAAATTAGCCTCCCTTTCCCAGAACAGGCTCTTATCCGAGAAATTCCCAATTATGGCACCGGTCGCTATGGCAGCTGGAAACGGGGTGATGTTAACTGCCTCAAGCACAGTGAATTCAAGAAGAACCACGCCAATAAGAAATCCCACAAGAAGATTGTCGAAGCTGAATATCTTGTTAAGATAAATTACTGAGAAACCTGCCAGTATTCCGGCAGACGTGGGAACAGCGATCTGGATCAGGATAAATATTGGAACCGCGGCAAACACGCCTGAGAAATTTGATATTGCAGCGTACATCGGAATGTACGTTGAGCTTGGGTCGATAAGGGATATCCCTATGGCTACCAGTATGATACCAAGCGGATCATTAAAAAGGCTCTCTCCCACTATGATGCCCGAAATCTCCTCCTGTACATCCATCCTCTTGAACATGGGGATGAGGCTTGCCGGATCCGTTGGGGATATTATTGCTCCGAACAGGAAACCTATTACAAGCGGTGCTCCCGTTATAAGTGAGAAAATCAAGCCGGAAACTATGGCCGTGATCACCATTCCCAGCGTATCGAGGGAAGCTATTCTCATGAGTTCCCTTCTTATTATCCTGAAGTTTATGCCATGGCTCTCGTAATATAGAATTATGACTATGCCAAGCAGGCCAATGCCCACACCTCCAAATTCGCTCATGAGATAAAGCGAGAAAGAATGGGAAACAATTCCGGTGACCGGGCCAATCAGAAATCCGAACAGTATAAGGAAGGGAAGATCGATCATTGACGCCTTTCGAGCAATAGGGATCGCAAATGCTGCGATGATCAAAATAATGCCAAGGTCCAGAAAGTCGCCCAAAACAAGCGACAATTCAGCCATCCCTTCTTTCTATGGACGGAGGCATATTTCTCTTATGGTTGGTGCTCTCATACAGTTCCACAAACCGTTTTTCCAGATCGGTTTCAGGTGGCATGCCCTGATCGAATAATTTTACAAGAATACTATCAAGTTCATCATACGAGATTCCCAGTTCATCCTCATCGGTTTGTCCTTCCCACAGTCCTGCAGAGGGTTTTTTCTGAATAATTTCCTGTGGCACGCCAAGATAGGCTGCCAGCTTCCTGATCTCGTTCTTGTAAAGATGGGATATGGGTTCAAGATCGCAACCCCCATCACCGAATTTCGTAAAGTAGCCTGTCAGGTATTCAGTCCTGTTGGTTGTGCCAATAACCATACCGTTCCTGCTGTTTGATACGGAATAAAGGATGATCATTCTTGTCCTTGATTTGACATTTCCAAGGATTTTCCTGTCGTTGATTTTCCCTACATCTGACAGCATCCTTATCACAGGATCAATATTTATCGTGGTAACCTCCAAACCAGTTTTGCTGGATAACTTCGCAATATCCCTGTAATCATCAGCTGGCGTGTTGCAATCAGGCATGAACACAGGAATCACCCGATCTTTGTCCAGAAGTCTGCAAAGCATCAGCACAACGCTGCTGTCAATTCCACCACTAATGCCCACAACCATGTTCTTCCCGGCGGTGCTTTTACGAAGAAATTTTAGTATTTCATTTGTGGAGGAAGCAGGAGAAAAAGGAGGCATGGATTGTATAACGCAATGCGTTAAATAATTCTTTTTATTTGATTGTATTGTTAAACTGCAGGAAATCCGGGTTCATGAATCCAACCGATCTATGCTTTTATTTCATGAGTTTTCTGCAATGATTTCAGGAGGTTCCGGTAAATCAGGACAGGCGTCAATTGTCCAATACCTCCCGGAACAGGTGTCACGTATCTCGCAACATTTCTCACATTATCGTAGTCAGTGTCTCCCATCAGCTTTCCATTTGCGAAATTGATTGCAGCATCGATAACTATGGAATCTGAATTCACAAAATCGGCATTAAGAAACCCAGCCTTTCCAACTGCTGTGACAATCACGTTCCCGGATCTGGCTATTGCCCTCAAATTGAGTGTTTTGCTGTTACATATTGTAACGGTGTAATCACGATTCGTTAGCATCATTGCCAGCGGCCTTCCAATTATTGTAGACCTGTTTATCACGACGACATGAGAACCCTTTGGAACGGAAAGCTTCTCGATTGCAACCGTTATGGCGTAAGCTGTGGCAGGGAGCATAAGTTCCCTGTTGACAGCGATTAGGCCCTGGCTTCTGGAAGTCACGCCATCAACATCCTTCTCAGGTGGTATTTGTTCAGCAACCTCCCCGATTTTAAAACCAGCAGGAAGCGGAGATTCTATGATGATCCCGTCAATTCCATTGTCATTCGCGAGTTCGATAACTTTATTCTCAAGTTTAGAAGCTTCTTCTTTTGCAAGAACCACTTCCCTGAACTCAACCCCTATATTTTTCGCGATCCGTCTCTTGGATCTCATGTATGTCAGGGTGTCAGCAGGTGGATCAACAGCCACCGCACACAGTACCGGTGCTCTGTTCAAAGAGCGGGAAAGATCTGAAAATCCGGCAGTCAGTTCGGAAGTTATCTCAGCAGAAATTGACTTGAAATCAAGATCCATGCGATCACTGCCATGATATCACGGTCTTGATATTATTAACATCCCTTCGTTCGAATAAATTATCGTTCTCTGGCGTTTTTATATTGGTTATCAATGATTCGATGCTGTTTCCGTTTGAGTGATGCCACTTCATTAACTGAGAAATAGCCTGCTCGTAATGCATTTTAGCCCCGTCGACCGAACCAACTATGGATATATTCTTCTCCACAACGTGATCTATGAATGAACCACTCATTGGCGCAGACTGCGCTTTCTCATTGGTGCCAAAAAGTATCAGAACGCCGTTATGCCTCAGTCGCGATGCAAATCTCAAGACAGTGGATGGGTCGCCACTTGTATCAATGAGCAAATCTATATTGTCCGCTGATTCCAATGGAGATTTTGAATAATCCATAAAATTCACTCCGAATTTTTCAAGAATTTCCAAGCGGTTTTCGTCAATGGGATGCCGATTGGTAATGTATGTTTCGAACCCCCTCTCTCTTGCCATCATTGAATACAGAAAACCTTCTGAACCGGTTCCTATCACCCATGCATTCTTTCCGTTCATTGAATAATCGTCACTGGGATAATATGATCTCTGAGATATTCTGTCAAAAACCTCGAAGGCCTTCATCACATTTTTAAGCGGCTCTGTGAGAACACCGACTTTTTCAAGACCCAGATCAGGAACTCTAACTACATATTCAGAACTTTCCGGGAATAATTCTCTCATGAATCCATGCTTTCCCGTTACTCCGGCCTCTCGCTTGTCCCCGTCAGAGCAGTTATCCTGCCGCCCCATTCTGCAGTTGATGCATTTTCCTTTTCTTCTGACCATTGGAATGACAAGATCTCCAACCCTGTATCGACTATTTTGACTGTCATAAACTCTGCAGATTGCTTCATGACCCAGAACGAGATAATCACTGCCCGGGGGATTGAAAGGAAATGAGAGAGAACCTGCAATAATACTTCTATCTGTTCCACAAATTCCAGTAAATACGGGCTTAAGGATAAGGTCCCCCGGATCATCCTCAATCTCCGTTCTGACCTTGTTTACACCGCCTCTGGGGGCATTGGTTACAAATGCAGTGACGGGTTCCATTTTGTATGATTCCTAAACAATATTAAATATTTTTTCGCGAAACTGACGATCAGATGCAAAATTTTATCCCATTCCAGGAAAGAAGCACACTGTGGCATGAAATATATATCTCATAAAATGATGTGAATACGTTCATGAAAAAAAATGGTTTCTTTTTTACTGATGGAATTCTTAAATTCAGGAGCATTTATTGGATAATATTCATTACAGAGCTTCTTCTTTATCTGATAATCTCCTCACTTCCAATCAATGATCCTGGCCTTTACAACTCTTTCAAGAGCGAGCAGAACGGCATAATTTCTCTTAGCTACATACCCATGATCTTTTCAATTTTTCCGCACAACCTTACCATTGCATCAGTGGAATTTGTTCCGGTTCTGGGCCCTTTTCTTTACATTGACTCCAGTGTTGTCACCTCACTGATAATCGCTGTTGAAGGAACAACACTTGGTTATTCCGGGTTCCTTGTTCTGGTGACGCTTATGATATTTCCACACTTCTGGCTGGAAATTCCATCTTATGCGGTAGCCACGGCAACGAGCGTTTACCTCATCTACCTGATCTACAAACGGGGAGACATTTTACGCAACGGTATCAAGAAAGTGCTTTATCTGTATATTTTCGTAATACTTGAGCTGTTCATAGCAGGATCGGTGGAAGCTGCCGAGATAATCTTTGAGACAACATACCCGTATCCGTATGACCTGTATTATCCATTAATGATGTGGATACCAGGTTCTATTGCAATTTTTATCCTTGTACTTCTGTTTAGAAGAATCAACAGGAATGAATACAGGAAATACCGCAGGGGAGAGAGTGAAAACGATAACAGTTCCAGAACGATGGAAGAACCGCCAGTATGGAACGGCCCCTAGGAAATCAATGGTTTTTCATTCTGTTTTCCTAAAATATTTTACCGTGAGAAACTTTAGTTAATATTATATTATAATTTATATTCTGACCAATCATGTGTATCTTACCTGGTGAAGAAGCATACTGTCATTTACGATGGCTAACGTAAACTGAAGATGTGTAGGGAAACAGGGGATAAAACATGATGGAATCACAACGTCAGACTCACTTCGGAGGCAGAGGTTTCACACTCAGATCATCCATGGGCAGGGGACTTCCGATGCTGTTGATCCCAATCATAGTTCTGATTCTGATCCTTTTCAGCGGCAATTTCTATTTTCTGGAGTATTTCCACGTGGTGGTTGGTTCGGCATGGACCGGCATGGATCTGGTGATGGGGCTTTTCTTCGCATTCATTATGAGAGGGTTATCCAATATTGAAAGAGCAGAGGTTTCAAAACGTCTTATTCCGATGATGCTGTTTTTCATGCCTTCCATTGCAACCACAACGATCACTGCTGGAATCTATCTTGCTGCAGGACTTGGGATTGATTTTTTTTCTATTTATTTCATCATTACGGCGATTATTGCACTTATCCTTACTGTTCAGGGGCTGCTGATATTCCTTCCAAATGAACTCAGGATCTACTCCGAGATACTCAGGGGAAGCAGAAATGTTGAGAAGATAGTGAGGCTGACCATGTTCAATCTTAAACTATCGCTTTCACAGCTCGTACTGCAGATAGTCATTATTGTTTTCATGGCGCACTTTGCAACTGGAGGTTCCCTTTGACAAATGATGAGAGCAATATGAATGCAATTCTGAGGGCTGGTATTCTGTCCTCACTGATTCCCATAGGGGTTTTTGCAGGCATATACCTGTATGGAAACTTTCTTCTGCTTGATTATATCCACGTGCTTCTCGGGGCAATATGGACAGGGGTGGATGTATTCTATGGCCTCATATTCATCAGCGTTCTTTCTACAATTGATTACGAATCAAAGATTCACATAGCAAAGAGAATTCTACCTATGACGCTCTTCTTCATTCCCACAACATCAATCCTTACACCGCTTGCAGGTTATTTTCTTGCCACCCGCGAAGGTATTTTCGACATATATTCCCCGATATTCACATGGGTGATCATCATAGGAAGCATCCTTGTGATACTGGGTTTTGCTACAATATTCTCAACATCCATAATCATTTACCGCAGTTTTAGAAATGGAAAAATAGATGGCAAAAGAATTTCAAGACTTCTGATCATCGGATCGAGGGGTGCTCTTGGTCAACTGGTGCTGCAGGTTGTCATAATAAGTCTGATGGCGTATCTTGTAGTTTTCTAAGAATCGGATAAATCACCCAATAAACTGGCAGTATCTGTTCCTAAATGTCTGCAAACATACTGAAAAATAAATTTTTTTGCTTCTGGCAATAAGCAGGCGTGATTGACTGTGACTATTTGAGCAGAATACAAAGGGCCAGCATTAATTCCCATGAGAATTGCACTCAGGCAATTCAATGCAACATTTTCAATTAAACTTCAAGTCAAATATCCCAAAGCATGCTCATGGCAGTTTTTAGGTACTGAAATTATAGGGCTTCAGTCAAAATCCTTAACTCATTGTTACCCAAACTGTTTCTAAGTTCCTGATTTTTTAAGCATTTCAATTTTCTTTGTGAACATTCCTGATTCCGACTGGATCAAAATTTCTGGATACTTTACAAAATTTCACTTTTCCACCAGTTGCAGACAGATAGATATCATACCGGCCGATTCACTGCTCACACGAAATCTTATGATTTAACTAGCCAGATAACATTCTGTCGATCCTTCGCTTTACTGATGGATGAGAGCCAACCTGTGAACTGATTGGTACCATGTTTAAGTCGCTGGCCTTGATCAGTGCTATCGCAAGATGATCAGGATCACAGTACTTTGAGGCAAACTTATCGGCCTCGAACTCTCGCTTTCTGCGGGCATTCGCAATGATAATGGGGACAGAAAAGAAAATCGAGACAGAAAGGGCGATAAGGAATGGGGGAGAAAAAAACTGGGCGGGGGGTAATTTTAACAATCCGTAGCCAATGAGGATTACAACAAGGACCAGAATTTCAACAATTCCGAATGGTACCATGGATAAAAAGAATGAAAGTAGATTATCCTTATGCTTCATATGGCCCAGTTCATGGGCAAGGATGCAAGCGGACTGGTCAACGTTTAGATTGTTATACAAATAATCTGTTATATATACCGTGTTTTTTAGAACGCCTGCACAGTAAGCATTGGCAACCTTGGAATCACTTGTGGGAATCAAAAGTGGGACCACATGTGGCATGTTTTCTGCTGATGTTATGGAATCCAATTTTGCAAGAAGATCATTGGAATCTATCGACTGCGCACGCTTTGAAGAATTTTTCAACCACAGATTGGAGACCATCAGATACCATAAGATCACAAAGAATGATTGCAGAAGTATGACTCCTTCAAACCAGTTCAAGGCAAAATTGATTGGGATCAAGACTGCAACAAAAACAGCCATGGTAAATATACCGAACTTGAGGTAGGAGTAAGATATCGGCAGCTTTCCAAATGATGCCAGATATCCTACATTTAATTTCCTGTAGTTCCTTTCAATAGTAAATCTTCTATGATAAAAGAGCAAAAGGATTAACCAGTAAATTGCGACAGATGAAAATGCAAAGACGAAATTGCCAGGAAGGAATGCCAGCGAGAACAGAAAGTATAACGGGGATAGAAACATGAATAATGAATTCAATGCTGAATAGCGTTTCACCGTCAAGAAGTACAGGAAAGATCTGGTCTCATTATCTCTTCTGCTCGCAATATATCCATTTACGGAAGGGGCTTCCATTGTTTCTCTATTAGTAAGGAAATATAATCATTTCTGCGTCTGGTGATAACAGGAACCCGGTATGGTAAATAGTCCACTCTAACCCTGAAAGTTTATTTGGTTGCAGGGCTAAGATAATCAAAACTTATATTCAAGGGTAATATCTGGTAAAGTTTAAGAAATACCTGCTATACAGTTTTGCGAACTGCATATGAAGAATGGTAACAAATCGTTCAGGCAGGATGAATGAAGGGTGATATGAGTTGAAGCTTCCGAAAACAGTTAAGATGTACTGTCCCAAATGTAAGAAACATACAGATCATGAAGTCGAGAGAGTGAAGAAGAGGAAAGCGAGTGAATTCAGGGCAGGCCAGAGAAGATTCAGGCGAGTTACGTCTGGATTTGGAGGGTTCCCCAGACCTCGGTATGAAGGCAGAGAAAAACCGACCAAGAGGGTTTCCATTCGTTTCAGGTGCCTGACTTGCAAGACAGCGGTTACTCCCCCAACACAGAGGGCAAAGAAGTTTGAAATAATGGAGGCGCAGTAAATTGGTGGAAAGTAAGTTTGTAAAACCCAAATTCAAGAAGCGTGGTTTCGTAAAGATCAAGTGTAAGGATTGCAGCAACGAACAGTATGTATTTTACAGAGTTTCCAGTAACGTGACCTGCAATGTTTGCGGATCCACGCTCGCCAAACCAACCGGCGGATCTCTTGAGACCAACGGTGAAGTTATCGAGGAATGATAATGAACAGAGATATCCCTGAGCCAGGGGAACTTGTGGTTGTCACCATAACCGAGGTCAAGAACTTCGGTGCGAAGGTGAAATTGGAGGAATATCCCGGCGTTGAGGGGTATGTTCACGTTGCAGAAGTTGCCACCGGCTGGGTCAAACACATAAGGGACTATCTCAGGGAAGGACAAAGAACTGTTTGCAAGGTAATCAATGTAAACGAATCACGCAGAAATGTGGAACTTTCGCTAAAGAGAGTAAATGAGCACCAGAAAAGGGATAAAATCTCAGAGTGGAAAAATTCACAGAAGGCTGAAAAGCTTCTTGAAATAGTAAGCAATGCTCTCAAAATTTCGTTAGATCAGGCATGGAAGGATTTTGCGGATGATCTGCAGGTTAAGTACGGTTCACTATATGCAGCATTTGAAGATGCAGCCGCCACGCATGATGAATGGTTACCCGAACTCAAGGGAAAATGGAAAGGTGCATTCCAGAAGGTTGCAAAGGAAAACGTGACCATTCCATACGTGAAGGTTGGTGGGTATATGGAAATGTACAGCCTCGAACCCGATGGAATTGACAGAATCAAGATGACATTAACCGGACTTGAAATGGATAATGTCAGCATTCATTATATCGGTTCCCCGAGATACAGAATATCGATAACAGAGACCGACTATAAATCAGCAGAAGATCACCTTAAGAAGGTTATTCAAACAATATCAGAAAGCGCGAAAAAGAATTCTGTTAACATGGAATTCGCAAGGGAATGATAGATGAGATCGCTCATTAGGTACTGTGGTAAATGTCATATATACACTCTCGAGGAAACCTGCCCTCAGTGTGGTGGACCGACTGCAATGGCAGTACCTCCTAAGTTTACTCCAAACGACAGATTTCAGAAATACAGAATTAAGATGAGGAATGAAACAGATGGAAAAAATAGTAATTAAGCAGTATAAGAAACCAAAACTCAACTCACCAATACTGGTTGGGGGACTTCCAGGTATAGGAAATATTGGAAAGATTGCAGCGGAGTATCTTGTGGAGAAACTGAAGATGGTTAAGCTTGCAGAGATATTTTCACAGTATCTTCCGCCACAGGTTTTTGTTACAGAGGACAGTCTCACCTACCTTGTGAGGAACAGTCTTTATTACAAAAGAATCCCGGGTAAATCGGACATGGTTGCTCTGGTCGGAGACTTTCAGGGAAGCACACAGGAAGGGCAATATGAAATGTCTTACAACATACTCGAGCTTCTCTCAAAGTTCAAACTCTCCAGGGTTTACACCCTTGGAGGCTACAGCACGGGAAAAATAGTAGAACATCCCAGAGTGCTGGGAGCTATCACAGACAAATCAATGATGGAATCCTTGAAAAGTGCTGGCGTTCAGTTTCCCAAGGGAGAGCCGGGAGGCGGAATTGTTGGATCCGCTGGAATAATGCTCGGCCTGGCCAAGGAGCTTTTCAATGTCGAGGGGGCCTGCCTGATGGGTGAAACATCGGGATACTTTGCCGATCCGAGAGGGGCCATGGAGGTTTTGAAGGTACTCACCAATCTGCTTGGTATTGAGGTTGATCTCGCAGATATAGAGGAGAGAAGCAAACAGATTGAACAGATCACGGGGAAAATGCAGGAAGACATTCAGAACAAGATGACCGGTGGCAAGGAAGATCTCGGCTATTTCGGATGAGACATCTTTACTGCCCGCACCAAGATACATCGTAACCATCACGAGGTAGTGTTCATGGTACTGTTTTGATATCCCTGTCATTGTTGAAGATCTAGAACGAACACAGAAATCATTTTAAATTTTCAGTGCCTATGGCTTCAATGCCAAAAAAACCTCAGGAATTCTCAGTAAACCGGGAAATATCCATATCTGAATTTTTCGAGAAAAACAGACACATCCTTGGATTTGATTCACCTATAAAATCACTTTTCATGATTGTGAAGGAAGCCCTGGACAACTCTCTGGATGCCTGCGAGGAATATGGAATAATCCCTGAAATTTCAGTTACGATCGAAAGACTTGAAAAGGATGAATACAGAATTACAATTGACGATAACGGGCCGGGAATAGATAGAAGAGATGTCCCAAGTGTCTTTGGAAAGCTTCTCTATGGATCCAGGTTCCATGGTATGAGACAGAGCAGGGGACAGCAGGGAATAGGCATAACCGCATCTGTGATGTATGGTCAGATCACAACGGGGAAACCGACAATGGTTATCACGAAGAGGGAAGGAGAAGATGTAGGTTATTATTTTGAGCTCGGGATAAACATTAAGGAAAATTCCGGAAGGATTTTCGTGGAGAAACCAATAATTACAGACAAGGGGCATGGGACATCCGTATCAATCACTGCCAAGGGAAAATATCAGATCGGAAAGCAGTCGGTCATAGAGTATCTCAGGGAAACGGCAGCAGTCAATCCAAACATGGAGCTCCGTTTCACGGATCCGGACAATAGAACCATTACATTCAAAAGAGTGGTGGAGTACCCTTCAAGAAGGTCCACACCGGTCAAACCGTTTCCTCCAGGTCTCGAGCTCGGCGAAATCCAGCAGATGGGAATGGAAACAAAGTACGACAATATGGTTGATTTTCTCTCTCAGGAGTTTTCCAGGGTCAGCAAAAAAACTGCCATGGAACTGCTGCAGATATCCAATATCCCGCAGGATATGAATCCTTCAGAACTTGACAGCGCAAAGGGAAAGTCACTTATGAACGCCTTCACGCAGATCAAACTGATGAATCCACCTGTCGATTCGCTTTCACCTCTGGGTTCCGATTTTATAAGAAAGGGCTTGAGAAATGTCTACGGAGAGATCAACCCCTCCTTTTATTCTAAACCAGTGATGAGGCCTCCAGCAATTTATAACGGTAATCCATTCTCAGTGGAAGTCGGAATAGTCTATGGCGGCGATCTGCCGGCAGATCAGCAGGTGAGTATTATCAGGTACGCAAACAAGGTGCCCCTCCTGTTTCAACCTGGAGCCTGTGCGATAACCAGGGCAGTAGCAGAAACCGATTGGCGATCTTATGGATTAGATCAGAGATCCGGCACTGGAATTCCCTTTGGACCCATGATGATACTTGTGCACGTTCTTGGTACAAGGCTTCCGTTTACGTCTGAATCAAAAGAGGCCATCGCAGGCGTTCCTGAAATTATAGAGGAGATAAAGAATGCACTGCGAATATCCGGTAGAAGCCTGAAAACATATATGAACAAAAAGGACCGCAGGCTGAAAGTGATGGAAAAGTACAGGATTGTGAGCGAGATCATCCCAGAAATAGCACGGAAGGCAGCATCTGTCACCGGAAACGATGTGCCGCCAATAGATGACGTGATCTCAAAGATTGCGAACGTGATTCTAGTGACAGAAGATTTCTCATCCATTCCCGAAGGCATATCCGTGCAGTGCAGGGTTTTTAACTACACGACGATACCCAGATCCATCAAGATATACCCGGATCCGCCTGCGGGGGAACTTTCCGGCGAACAGAAAGCGTGGGACCTTATCGATGTTCCGCCATCCGGAAGTTCGGCATTTTCATTTATCGTATCAAACGTGCAGGGCAAGTATGACGGCACAGTTTATTATTTCGAGGGACAGGACGTCACAAAGGTGCAGGGGGCAGACCCATTGCCAGGCGACTGGAACATCCAGGAAGTTGACATAATTCAGGAGAGTGCAGCAGATGACAGCAAGTGAGACAAAACTTATCGAAATAGCTAACAGGATTTACAATGCCATGAAATCTGGTGACATACCTGAGATTTCAGTCTCATCAAGAAACAGGGATAACATAGTGCTTGATCCAAGATATCTTGTATGGAGATACGGAGACAATTTTGTGACAAGGACAGCTAAAACCCTGGATGGTGCAGAATATATACTGAAGGCGATAGATGTGATAGAATTCGTGATGGAGATGAAGAGAACATCTAAGACGTCTACGCTGAGGGAGATGTATTACATATCGGAAGGGTGGGGGCTGGGCAAATTTCACACCCAGGACGAATCAAACCTTCTCTCTGAAGATCTTGAGGTGATAAGTTCCCTGATGAGGGAGGATTTCAACCTGAGGCCTGAAGAAAATGGGGCAAGCGTCATTGGAAACATTACGATTGAGGAGAAAAACAGAAAGGGCGAGTTCAAGACAATAAACTGCAGGGACGATGTAGGCGATGGCGGATATGGCATCCCTTACAATGTTGAGTCGGAGAAACTGAAGTTCAAATCCGTCGATGCTGATTTTGTGCTTGCCATTGAAACCGGCGGTATGTTTGACAGACTTGTAGAGAATGGATTTGACGAGAAGATGAGATCTGTGCTAATACACCTGAAGGGCCAACCCGCAAGAAGCACCAGGAGGCTCCTGAAAAGGATCAATGATGAACTGCATCTGCCCATATATGTGTTCACGGACGGGGATCCCTGGTCGTTCAGGATATTTGCTTCAGTCGCCTATGGTGCAATAAAGACCGCGCACATATCTCATTACCTTGCGGTACCAACAGCAGAATTCATCGGCGTGACCGCAACCGATATTCTCACGTATAAACTCCCGACGGACAAACTTACAGATAAGGATATTCAGGCTCTCAATGCTGAGTTGAAAGACCCCAGATTTCAGACGGAATTCTGGAAAAGAGAAATAGAGACAATGCTACAGACAGGAAAAAAGGCGGAACAGCAGGCACTGGCCAAATACGGGCTTGATTACGTCACAGACACTTATTTGCCTGAGAAGCTTTCCTCACCCGGAATGGAGTGAAAAGATGACCAAAATCACTGTGGCTTGTGTGCAGATGGAGTCAGCATCATCTGTGGGTGCCAATATTCAGAAGAGCAAAGATCTTATGGAAATCGCACTTCAGAAGAAACCTGAAATTGTAGTATTTCCGGAATACCAGATGCTTGTTCCCGACTACTTTAAAGGTAACTGGGATCAGGTACGAAAGGAATCAGAATCATTCCTCACTGCGATGAAGGAAGCATCCAGCAGCATATCGTCGGGACTTCTTATCAACTACTGGGAGTTCTCAGGAAAAAGACCGTATAACAGTTCACTTCTGATCAGATCTGGAGATGTGAAATTCAGATACAGAAAAATCCATCTCTATGATGCACTGAAACGAAGGGAAAGCGATGTTTATTTACACGGTGATCCTGAAATAGCAAAATTCACCATTGGTGGCTTTACAGCAGGTACAGAAATATGCTATGACATAAGGTTCCCTGAACTCTCTTATCTGATGAAGAACGCGGGAATCAATCTGATGTTTGTCCAGGCTGGATGGTACAGCGGAGAAGGCAAGCAGGAATCCTGGAGATCAATTTTACGTGCACGTGCAATAGAGAACGGTGCTTATGTAGTTGCGGCAGCACAGTGTGGCAGTATGTTCTCCGGCAACTCACTCATCATGGATCCTTATGGAAATGTCATTTCCATTCTCGAGGAAGGAGATGGAGTGGTTGCTGGAGAAATTGATACGGAAATAATCAGACGGTACGACACGGATTACCCGCTGCAGAATCAGCAGAGATTCCACCTCAGGATATAACTGTATACCGGAGAAATTCCCGCATCTCCTCAACACTGTCCAGTCGTATTTTTGCAGTGGTTTTCCCCGCACCGACTTTGATGGTGATGCAATCCTCATTTTTCGAGAAGGAATCTTCGTCGGTGTTATCATCGCCTGTAACAACACATGGAGAACCATTTCGCATCTTCTTTACTGCATTTCCCTTCCCTGTGCCGGGTGGAATTAGCTCTATGATTCTTTTCCCCGTTATCACGGACAGACCCCTTTCATGGGCGATTCCCCTGAGTTCAGTTTCAAGATCCACGATCTGCTTTTCACTATTATTCCACAAGAGAAACAGCACTCCAGGATTCTTGTCCATCATTCTGAGCCCGGGATACTTCTTCACAAAATAATCCTGCAATTCCATAAGACTGTCTATCGCTTTAAGATAATATTCTGCATCTTCCATAAGGTATATCAGTTTGCCATCAACCCTGGCCATAGCACCGTGCCATCCTATAGAATTCAGTTTCATTCCAAGAAGCGCGTCCATTTCGCTCAGCGATCTTCCTGTTACTATGAAGGTTCTGTATTTGGAGTACAGTTTTCGAAGGAGTTCTTTTAGTTCTTCATCCGCAAATGCTTTTTCAGGTTCTGTAATAAGTGGTACAAGGGTGCCGTCATAATCAAGAAAAAAGAACGGATTCAATGCTTTAATGCTGTCAAAACTATTCCTGGCTAAAATCAGAGATTGTTGGCTCATAATTAGATCGCTCCACTGCCTGTCTTATACGGGCAAGCCACCAGCTTATATTTCTTTTTTTGATCTCAGCCTTCAGAAGCGACAATCTTCTTTCGATCTCCTGCTTCTCCATGTTTATTGCATTGAAAAGTGCATCCGACATTTCTGAGAGGGAGTTTGGATTGACAATGAGTGACTCCTTGAGTTCTGTAGCGGCACCTGCGAACTTGGAAAGAATAAGGACACCATGGTCGGTAGCAGCAACGAATTCTTTGCAGACAAGATTCAGGCCATCAATGAGCGGGGTGATTAAAGCAACGTCTGCGTATCGGTAATATGATAGGAGAGTGGCATCGTTTACTTTTTTGTATATGTAAATGATAGGAACCCATTTTACGCTTGCATATTCACCGTTTATCCTTCCTATATTCATTTCAAGCTCTCTTTTGAAATTTATATATTCTTTGACTGAAGTTCTGCTGGGGTTGACTATCATGACGTACACAAATTTACCTGCAAGTTCCGGATGTCTTTCCAGAAGTGTCCTGATAGAAAGAACCCTGTTAGTCAGTCCTTTAGTGTAATCAAGCCTGTCAATGGAAAAAATAACCTTCATCGCTGAGTCAAAGGGATTTTTTGCCCGGACTGCATTTACCGAGTAGTATGAGTAGTCTATTCCTAGCGGTATAGAGAAGGATTTTTTGGCATAATCGGATGATTTACCCAGCAGAAAATCTGCTGAATGAATAAAATTTGATCTGTACTGATCGGTATGAAATGTTATCACGTCACTGGAAACAATGGAGGAAACTATTTTTCTGGATTCAGGCAGCGTCGCAAAAAACTCTGCCGAAACCCAAGGAATATGCCAGGTAAATACGATAGTGTTCCTGATGCTCTTCTGTCTTACCATCCCCGGAAGAAGAGAAAGCTGATAGTCATGTATCCATATCACCATATCGTTGGATACGTTTTTTAGCACAGCTTCAAGAAATATACGGTTAGCATATTCATAGGAGTCAAAGGCACCGCCATAGTATTTTATCCTTTCTCTGAAGTAATGAAAGAGCGGCCACAGGATACCATTGGAATAGTCATCGTAAAAGCCTTTTTTCTCTCTCTGCGGAATAAGCACCCTAACTATCTTATATCCATTGTAATTTTCCTCGAGATGCTCTGAATCCGCGCTGCCATCTCCCCAACAGATCCAGACACCCCCCTCCTTTGACATAAGTTTGTTCAGCGAAACAGCCACTCCGCCTATATTCTCCCTTCTTAGAACCTTACCCGCAACCCTTTCGTAAGAAATAGGGCACCTTGTTGTAACAACCAGGTAGCT
The DNA here is from genome assembly GCA_021785735.1 of Thermoplasmata archaeon. Lineage (GTDB taxonomy): Archaea > Thermoplasmatota > Thermoplasmata > Thermoplasmatales > Thermoplasmataceae > JAKAFX01. Next base: position 22,015 of record JAJYEP010000010.1, read on the forward strand.
CAATAGTTTGACATCAGGCCATAATATATAATATGTACCGATTTTTAAATACCGATCGGTCAAAAAGACCGAACTGTCCAAGAAAAAGATTTCATAATTAGAAAAGAATTCGCTGCCTCGTATGGAAGATTTTGTGTTAGTGAGCCTGTCATCATGTTCTAAGTAAAATTTATATTGCTAGACAATATCACGCACGGTGAACATTAAAAGAAGTGGTTTATTTTATAGGTGAGGGTAGTAGGGTAAACAACCTGGAATCACTGAGGGCAGATCTCCTTTTGAACACGCTGGATTTTATATCTATCTTTAGGGAAAGAATGAGATTGGCGGAACTGATTTCTAAGGAAAAGCTGTCTAGGGGACTTTCGGTTAGAGACAGGGTGCGTGAGTTGGAGGTTCTAAACGAGATAGGGGAATTGTCCGGTGACGAACTTGCCTTCATCAATCTGCTGTTTGAGCTTACCGTTAAAGCGCAGATCACTAGAATCGAAGATGATTCGTTCAATGCAATTGTGCATGAAGATATCGAATATGCTTGTGGTCAGGTAATATGTTCTCCAGGTGACGAACTGTATCATACATGCGAGGAAAATCACCCATTTGTGAGGGCTGCTATTTCAAGGGGGTCACACATAATAAATGGCAACGCTGATTACTTTGATCTGAAGGTAAAGATCAGGCGCGGCGAGCGTAGCTTCAGTTTGGAGGTTATCAACAGAGATGGAAAAAAATTGACCCTGAATGAAATAGTTGGAACAAGCTCATTCAAAAGAATTCACATGGAGTGCGTTTGAATGAAGATAGTGATAGTGGGATCTTCAGGCAGGATTGGAGTAACTCTCTTCAATCTCTTCAGGAATCTCGGATACACGGTCACAGGGGTAGATTTACAGAACGCGAGCATGTTAAGGATGAGAATGGAAGAATCAGATCTTGCTTTTCTGGCTGTTCCTGCAGGTGTGGCCATGGAGATGATAGAAGCTTACTCTTCTTCACATAAAATAGTAGAATTGTCATCCACTAAACTCCCTTTTAAAAAGTATGCAGGAAGCATAATAAGCATACATCCCCTTTTCGGCCCTCTTTCCGTAGGGGAAGAGAGACTAAGAAATGTCCTGTTCATTACAGATATATCAATTCAAGGATCCATGGAAACGATATCTGGGTTGTTTCCTGGTTTCAAAGTACTGCCTGTAAAGTCGGAAGATCATGACAGGTTGATGGTGGAGCTTCAGGTTATTCCTTATCTAATTTCAATGCTGTCTTCAAGGATTACAACAGAAACTGAGCTGAAAACCAGATCCAGAATCAAATTGGAAGAAGTTTCCAATATCTCCAGTTCTCAGAGTCTCACAACTCTTCTCGACACAATAAGACTGAATCCATTCTCTGTCACGGTGCTTGAAACGATGAAGCAGGCGATTGAAGAACTGCGGGGTGAAATCTTTGATAGTGCTCCCAAATAGTACATCAAATGAATCTTCCGTGAAGGATACTCTTATGGGTTCATCAATGACTTTCAGGGAGGTGACGCTCTATGGAAAGAAAATTTTCATAACTGAATCGTCTGCGGAGGATGATGAATTTGGATCGATCACAGATGCACTGATCCTAAACGGTGGTTTACATTCAAGAAAGGTGAAGCAGGAACCAACCCATGTACAAGTGGGGGACGTCAGGATAGGAAAAGGAAGACTGGTGATCGCGGCAGGCCCATGTGCTGTGGAATCTGAAGATCAGCTCATGGAAATTGGGGAAAATGTAAAAAAGCTGGGCGCGGACATGCTGAGGGGCGGTGCATTCAAGCCGAGAACCACTCCATATACCTTCCAGGGGCTCGGTAAGGAGGGTGTAAGAATAATGAAGAAAGTTGGCGAAGCAACAGGACTCCCCACAGTCTCCGAAATTATGGATATTTCAGATTATATTCACTTTGACGGTAGCATCGACATGCTTCAAGTCGGTTCAAGAAATTCACAGAATTTTTCCCTTCTCAAGTTTCTCGGTCAAAGGGAGGTCCCGGTACTGCTGAAAAATGGCATGGGAAACACCATATCCGAATGGCTAAATTCTGCGGAGTATATTCTTTCAGGCGGCAATGGAAACGTCGTCATGTGCTACCGGGGTGTGAGGGGGTTTGAGGACGGTACTAGATTTACTATGGACAGCGGTGCGATACCAGTTCTAATGGAAAGATCACATCTGCCTATATGTGTTGATCCCAGCCATCCAGCAGGAAACAGGGAATACGTTGAATCGCTAGCAATGGCTGCAGTCGCTGCAGGCGCAGATATGCTTGAAATAGAGGTTCACAACAACCCGGATAAGGCTCTTTCCGATGCCAAGCAACAGCTTGATTTTGAGAGATTCTCCCGCCTGATAAAAAACGTCAAAAAGTTACGGGAAATTATGTCATAAATAGATTCAATCCACTCCGAAATTAGAGACAATGGCAAAGAGAAAAAGGTTTTTGCTACCAGCACAACGTTTATTTAAATCCCATAAATACTGGATTCACGCGTGGCGAACATATGTTCGGTAACTTTGCTGAAAAACACATGGAAAGGCATGGGGTGGAGAAGATACCTGAGGAGGAAAGAAAAGGAAAGGAATCCAGCCTGTTCTTCTTATGGTTTGCATCGAATCTCACAATTGGTGATCTGGCCCTTGGTTTTCTATTTGCAAGTTTCAGTATTCCTCTCTATGAGTATGTGATTTCAGCGCTGATTGGAAATATTCTTGGTGGGATGATGCTGTCTCTGATGAGCGTCACCGGGAAGGTCACGGCGCAGCCTCAGATGATCACAGGCACAAGAGCTTTTGGGAAAAACGGAATTAAAGTCATGTCCGGTCTTCAGTGGGGAAATACAATCGGCTGGCTTACATTTAACACAATAATTGCCTCATATGCACTGACAGCCATACTGAGGACTGGAAATTATTACTATGTGTCTATTCTCATAATATCGACAGTGGTCTTCATTCTGGCACTGCTGGGACACAACATAGTCCAGAGGTTCGAGAGATACATGTCCATAATACTTGGCCTTCTGTTTGTTTACATGTCATATGAGGCATTAGGGAATGGTGGGTTTATTTCATCAGGACTTTCCACTGCGTCATATTCTGTACTCGACTCCGCCGTTGTGGTTGCGCTGTCTTTCTCGTATATCATGAGCTGGGGCCCGTATGCAGCAGACTATTCAAGATATATACCTTCTTCTGGCAGTAGTTCCAGAGTCTTCGCTTACTCTTTTGCAGGTTCAGTAACCGCTTCATTCTGGGTAGAAACCGTGGGATTCCTCGTGGCTGTTGTCACTGGCATAACCTCTGCTACAATACCTTCTGATCCAATAGAAAAATTGCTTGGGAGCTATGCGGTGATTGGTTTGCTCGCTATTGTGATGGGAGGTCTTTCTGCCAATGCCCTGAATCTGTACTCGAATTCCCTGTCAATGAGGACAGTGGGAATCAGATTGAAAAGGATATGGGCACTGATTATTGTTATGGGAATTTCTATCATGCTTTCAATTATCGGGTACAGATCTTTTTATCTCTTGTATGAGGACTTCCTTTACCTTCTTGATTACTGGATAACTCCGTGGCTTGGAGTAATGATAGCTGACTTCTTCATTGTTCGATTTGCTTACGGCAAGGGGACAAACAATCACGGATTCAATATAAGGGGGGTAGCTTCATACGTTCTTGGCATCGCTGTGTCGGTTCCGTTCATGAATCCCGGTTCAATAATTAGCGAAATGCCAATATCTTACATTCTCGGAGGTGTCGATATCAGCTATTTTGTATCATTTCTGGTCTCGCTACTTCTTTACTGGCTGTTTTCAGCCTTTCCAGTAAGGATTAAATCTCACGGCGCATCACTGAGCAATGGCAGTGATCAATGATTCAGAAATAGAACAACTATGTTCTAGGGGTATCCTGATTTCTTCGGAATTCAATCCAAATAACGTAACACCCAACGGGTATGATCTTACCGTGGACTTGATCAGGATGGGTTCTACAGATTACTCTAATGAAACTGAAGTTCCGCCGTTGACGCATTTCCTTGTAAGCACCAGGGAGTTCTTGTCAATGCCTTCAGATATCTGCGCCCAGATGTGGAT
>JAJYEP010000064.1 GCA_021785735.1 Thermoplasmata archaeon
TCGAGGATGCGAGGGTTGACGAAGATTTCAACATAATGTTGAGCCAGAATGGCATGGAACAGTCCATAAGCTCACTCAGCGGGGGAGAAAGAACTGCAGTGGCCATCGCAGTGAGACTGGCAATCGCGGGTTACCTGACGCAGAAAATAAGCACGATGATCCTTGATGAACCCACCGCATTCCTTGACGAGGACAGAAGAAAGAACCTCAAGGATATAATCCAGTATTCCCTGAGGAATGAAAACATAGTTCCGCAGATGATCATAATATCACATCACAGTGATATGAACACGGTCGCTGACGTTACCTATGAGGTAAAAATGATATCCGGAAAATCAGTCGTAGAAACAATCTGAATATAATCTACGGGGCAGTGGCACCGAGTATAGCCTGAATTATCAGTTCAATATGCCTCTGTTCCATGTCCGGAACTGTTTCTATGCTGTTCCTGTGAAACACTGTTTCACAAAGCAACTTACCCCTATCGTCGAAGATGTCAAAGCTCATACTGGCAAGATCCGCTGATTCGTCAGGAATATCCTCTATGACGCCAAGAATATCCTTCCCCTCTTCCCTGACCTCGCTAAATGTATATTTTAGGCGATATGAACCGAAAGAAAGATCCGTGGTGCCAGTCTTATTCATCATTTCCACAAGCTTTGTGAAGACCTCGCCTTCGTGGCCGGTGTTGAACTGCCTTGCCTTCTCGAATCTCTTCTTCTTATCCCTGTAATCGTCAGATTTCATTCGCAGTGTATAACCATCGCCGGCATTTAACTTTTCGATCTGTTGCTGCTAACGTCTCCACAACTCTGCTCGCTGTACAAATGAAGCTTTTCTCTTTGAACCAGGATCAGAGTTTCATAACATTAATATCCGAAAAGACACTGGTTTTAAAGCATATGAGAATAACGGATCGCATAGACTTAATCGACGGGACAATGGCACATTCCTATGTCTTTTACAGTTCCTCCGGCATCGTACTTTTTGATACTGGAACAAGAGGGAGCGGGAAAAAGATTGTTGAATATTTCATGAACAGGAAAACGAAACCTGCTTATGTGATTCTGACACACTATCACATGGATCACATAGGCGGATTGCCAAGGATCAAATCGGAGTTCAATCCCGTTGTTTTTATAAATGACGCCGACAGGAAAGTTGTCACCGGTGAAGCCACCATGCCACATCCGCCCAACAGACTGGTTTCAATGATGCTGGGACTCACCAGGGTCACACCTGTCGGGGATGTGAAGAGCCTTGGAGACATGAATCTGGAGGAGATTAAAATCCTTCAAACACCTGGACATACCCCTGGAAGCACTTCTTTCATAATTGAAAGCGAAAAAGTTGTAGTGGTGGGTGATTCCTTAGTAAACAGCAGGGGAAAAGCTACTGTGAGCAAAGCGTTCTCCCTGGACATTGATTTAGCAAGAAAATCCATTGAAAAGCTAAAGAATATGAAGGGTTACAAGGCTCTTCCCGGTCATGGAGACCCACTGGATCTCTAATTGTATCCTGAGTTCGTATCTTCAATAAATAATTAAATAAGGATGCGTATTGCTATACGATGTCCTTTACGGGTTCGAAGAAAAGGTTCATTGTTTCCATTGTTTCTCTTGTTATTGTCCTTGTGATGATCAGCGTTTCTTTTGCCGGCATTCCCTCTCTTTACAAATTGCTGAATCCTTCTAGCGGTGCAATTGCACCTGGGACATCCCCTTATTCTCCTGGTGTTACGGAAACAACTGTGACAATAAACGGAGAGATATCATCTATAACCGTGAACAGCCAGGCGGATGGTTTCATTGGCATAGCGTCAAGCAATACCAGGGGAGTGTACTATGAACAGGGATACCTCGAAGCCCAGTACAGGCTTGAAGAGATGACGATACTTGAACTCACTTCACAGGGCAACCTGTCAAGCGTTGTTGGACCATCTGCATTATCGATGGATATTTTCTACAGGGAACTGATGGATAATCAGATTGCACAGGAAGAACTCAATAACCTTTCAAAAACGGGCTCAACCTATCTCGATCTGCAGTACTTTGTTGATGGTATCAATGCCTATATATCTAATCTCAACCCATCACAGTACCCCATCCTTTTCAAACTTCTAGGCTTTTCACCACATCCATGGACTGTAAAGGACATACTTGAAGTTCAGCAGCTGTTTCTATGGGAGAACAGTGCCGGCGGCCTTGATCCCATATATTTCAACTACGCTCTTGAGAAGATGCCTGAAAATGTGATAAGGGCGTTCTACCCTGCATATCCTGCCGGCATACAGAATCCAATAGTGCCATATTCAGTGAATCCCTCTGTGTACAATGAGCATGGAGATATTTCAAACCTCAGCCTTTACACTCCATCATGGAACAACACCAGTTCTCCTTCCATTCTGACTGAATCGTCTTCTATAAATGTCGACGGTCTTTCCCTATCGCAATTGCTGACAAGCATGAGGTATCCGTACCAGGACTTCGGCAGCAACGACTGGGCAGTTAACGGTCCGCTTACCAACAACCAGTCTGCCCTGGTGGCAAACGATCCTCACCTGACCACCAGCGTCCCTTCCATATGGATGGGTTTTCAACTTGTGGCTCCAGATCAGAATGTCGTTGGGGTCGTTTTTCCAGGTTTTCCGGGAGTAATTCTTGGACATAATGCGAGGGTAGGATGGGGAGCAACGAACGGCCAGGTTCAGGAAACTTATTTTTATGCGGAGAAGACCAGTCCGACAAATCCCTACCTTTATTATTCTAATGGATCATGGATGCACTTCGCTGTTTATAACGAGACCATAAAAGTTGCAGGTTCTTCCAGCGTTCTTCTGTCGGTGATGAGGGCAGACAATGGGGTTGTCGTGGAAAACGGAAATTCGCCCATAGCTATGGACTGGACCGGGCTTTCGCCTTCGTATGAACTCACTTTCTTCCTTCACATCGATAGAACAAACAGCGTACTGCAGTTCCAGCAAAACGCATCCGAATATTTCAGGGTGGCAATACAGAACTGGGCTGTTGCAGACATATCCGGGAACATTGGTATTTTCCCCTATGGTGAATATCCGATTGTTGAAAGGGGAAATCCACGGGGAATCCTGCCCGGGACCGGGGAATACAACTGGGCTGGGTTCATTCCTATCAGCCAGGAGCCGTATCTTTACAATCCAGCGAGAGGATTTGTCTTCTCTGCAAATCAGATCACCGTTTCAAGCAACTATCCATATTACATCGGGTGGGACTACGAATCTGGATACAGGGCAGACGAGATACATTTGCTCCTCAATTCCACCAGATCATTTAATACGGCAAAAATGGAATCCGTGCAACTGACCATTCATGATTATACCACGAATATTTTCCTGCCAGAGCTTCTCGATGCCATGACTCAGAGCCATTACGGTAACTCCACAGTATACCAGGATCTCTCAAAATGGAATGGCAATATGGACATCAATTCCACAGCCGCTACCATCTACTATTACTGGATACAGAATTATGTTTCTGGTGTGTTCACCCCTTATATGAAGTATTATAACATCACGACGGCCGATGGGCTTGGAAATGTTTCATTCTTCCTTGGATCTGATGATTATTATCATGGCCCCCTCATAGAAGACCTTGTCAACTGGACCTTGAACCATCCAGACATACAGTGGTTCTCAAATCCCATTACAGGGGCGCATGGAACCTCAAGCACTGCCATGATGGCAGCTCTCAACCAGACCATTTCAAATCTGAATTCCAGATATGGCCAGATATCTTCCACGTGGGAGTGGGGTAACATTCACAAACGCTACCTTTCAAGCCTCTTCGGAATCAATTCGTTCAACACGCCTGAAATCCCAGCTGCCGGTGATGGAAACACAATAAATGCCGCGTATGGAACTTTATCGGACTTTGGCCCCTCATGGAGAATGGTTGCCAACATGTCGCACGCATACACAGGTGTGGGAATTTATCCCGGAGGTATATCCGAGAATCCACTGAGCATATATTATGACAATAATTTTGAACCTTGGAATGATGGGATTTACTACAGGCTTATTCCTGTGACTGCACCAGCACAATTCCTTTACATGTATCCTGGAGGTGCGAATCCTTGAACAGATCCGGATTTTTCCTCTTCGCATACCTGCCAGAGCTCATTCTTTCCATGATATTTGCATTATCAGGTGTATGGTACCTTATCTTCATCCCTGCACTAATGATAGGAGTGATCTTTGCCGGAAGAGAACTGAAAGCCTCACTGGCAGGATTGTTTGCCGCCATCGGCATTCTTCTGTCTATTGTGATTTATCAGCCATCATACAGGATATCTGAAGCGTCGTTACTGGCTGGTGTTATAGGCATTCCTCTTGGACCGGTTATTGTTCTGTTGATTCTGTTCATCCTGTCTTTCCTCCTCGCTTTCCTCGGCACTGAGATCGGCAGCACTTCCAGAAACTGGAAATCTTAGGATGGATGAAGATGAGCATTTTAAAGAAAGTTATGAAACAAATATTCCAGATAGAAAAGTCGGAAGATCGCCACATTTTTGATCTCTGGAATGAGGTATCCGCATTTGCTGTAATGGGCTTACCTGTTTCGATCTCAAAAAATACTGTGGAAGGGAGTGAAGCCGGGTCGCCACAGGAGAGCGGACTTTTCAGACGCTCCATCGGCACACCAAAAGGGCAGATCAAAGACTGGAGGTCTGCTGTTCCAGACAGCTATAAAGGAGTACATGCTGTAGAGTTCAGTGACAGGTATGAAGTGCATGTGGACAGATTTGATCCTTCAGTCAAACCTTTAGAGCATCTCATATTCGACAATGGAAAACAGCTTGCAACCATGTTATCTGTATATGCGATCGCAAGATTTCTGGACAGACCCAGACCTTAACTTCCGGAAAACCGGGAAGTGTAAGATTAATTATTATGCAAGCATTGCAAGATTTGACTTGAACGGAAATCAATTTGACTATGATGCAGTGGTGATAGGTGCGGGCACCGCCGGACTTTCGGCCGGAATAGCCCTTCAAAAAGCTGGGAAGCGCTATATCATAATAGACAAGAAAGCTGAGATAGGCATTCCTGTCAGATCCACTGGTGCCGTATCAAAGGAATGGGTTGAACGCATAGGGATGCCTGTTGACGATGGCATAATAACAACAAAGATCAGGGCGATGAGTTTCAGGACGGACAGGGGGAAATCCATATCGATGGATTTTAAGAAAACTGTCGGATATGTTTATGATTTTACCAGGTATGAGAAGTTTCTCGCGGAGAGCATGGCAGGGAAGCTCAACATAAGGCTTGAAACCAGAGTCACGTCGGTCGAAGGCAATACTGTAAATACAGACAAGGGAATATTTTCAGGAAGGTATGTGATATTTGCTGCAGGACCGCAGTCTGCATTTGGCACGAAACT
>JAJYEP010000065.1 GCA_021785735.1 Thermoplasmata archaeon
GGCTGGGATGTCATCATTTTCCTATCTGTTTTGATGGATCCGTTAAGCTCAGTCACAACGCCTGCATTTGAGAGATTCAGAAATTTAGTGTTCGGAGATCTTCCCGTGGCAACGAGTATGCTTTCCGCCTTCAGTATCTCGTTCCCTCTGTGCGTTACAACCTCCATGAGTTTATCTTCGCCATCCTCAAATATCCTGCTTATTCTTGCTCTGAGGACGAATCTTATTCCTTCTCCTTCAAGGCGTTCCCTAAGGGCCTTCGCTATTTCAGGCTCGGTTTGGGGTAATATCTCAGGCAGTGAATCCACCACGGTCACCTCAGCGCCAAGGTGTCTCAGAGCCTGTCCTATTTCTAGCCCAATCGCTCCGCCGCCCGCAATGAGAATATTTGCCGGGAGTTTTGAAATATTCCATATGTTTTCACTGTTCAGGTGCTCAGTCTTATCAAGCCCGGGTATGGGCGGATCCGAGGGCGAGGATCCGGTTGCAATGAGAATGTTGTCTCCCCGTAAAGAATGAATGACCTCACCGCTGTCGCTGACGACCTCCACATTCCTGCCATCCCCGAATCTTGCCTTGCCCTCTAAGACGGTGATGTTGGGGTACTGCGAAATGACCTTTTCATATTTTTCTGCTCTGGCTGTGTTCACGTAACTCCGCAGGCCTTGCATCACGTCCGGAAAACTGTACTCAACCCTCGCAGGATTGATTCCTGGCATAGTGGGATGCATCGGGTTGAACACCCTGTGCGAGGACTCCAGAAGATACTTTGACGGAACGCAGCCTACATTGACGCAAGTGCCTCCGAGCTTCCCACTCCCCACCATGGCTATGGTCATTCCTCCTGAGGCAAGTTCGCTCGCCTTTATCGCTGCTGAAAATGCTGCTGCGCCCCATCCCATTATTACAAGGTCAAATTCACCTTTCATGTCCGCTGCCTCATTTCAGTGAATTATGGATGCCTTGTATTTCGATCCCTTTCCAAATACCTCATTGGAAATTATTTTCGACGGATCGGTCTTTGAATCATCGATCTTTATGTTTCCGGTTCCCTTTATCAGCGAAATGTCCGCGTTCAGAACTCCTGAGTCCTTCAGTAAACCGCTTTTCACGTGTGCCACACAGTCATCGCATGTCATTCCGTAAATTCTTATTTTCACTTCTTTTTCTGCCATAACAGATGATTACCGGATTGTATTTAATCTGGAAAGTAAACAAAAGTTGACCTGTTCTCAGCAGAATTAGAGACTTCCTGCCTGTATCACTCATAATGCTCTGACTGAAAGAGATCTGGAGTCCTCCGAATAATTTTAGCCGTATCTCTTTTAAACGGGAGGTGCATTATTGGCAGATTGCCAATGAGAATTCTAATACCGACACTCAGCAGGAATGGTGGAGAATCTGTTGCTTCCCCTCACTTTGGAAGAGCGCCTTACCTTGCTCTCGTGGAGACAGACCTGAAAGGGAAAATCACATCCATTGATTTCTTTGCAGGAGAAGGCCCTCATGAAGATCACCGAAGTGAGAAGGACGCAACGGAAGCCAGAAACATTCATACCCGTGTTATAGATCTCAAACCGGACGTGATCGTGGCCAGTATGATGGGCCCGCGGGCGGTCTCTGATTTTTCAGCTATGGGAATAAAGCTTGTATCTGCGCAGGGCAGAACAATATCTGAGATAATATCCTCTGTCAATTCCGGCCTTATTTCAAAACTCGAGCCCCACAGGGAATGAGTTCCTAATTCTATAATCCGGCCGGAAAACATTTTTAGAGAGTATTTCGCTGATCATGCATGGAAGAGTCGCCTTTTGCCAATCTTTCAAATATTTACGGGAAGAATCATTACGAGATTGACGGTTTCCTCAAATTGACTGAAAAATATTTTGGAGAGGACTTTTCCGATCTATCATCACTTGGATCGTTTGCAGGAAAGGATCTTTACGAAATTGCAGATTACGTTGACAAGCAGGCTAACCCCAGGCTCCTGATGTGGGGCATAAACGGAAACAGGGTTGACAGGACCTGGATTGACCCCTCGGAGAGATGGGCATTGAAAAGGCTTATGACCGAGTTCGGGGTGAATTCCTTTCCTTATGCTTCCGGCAACTGGATGAAGCATTTTGCTGCCCTTTACCTGGTATCTGATCCCGGAATAGCGTGCGTTTTGACCGTTACGAACCAGACAGCCTATGCATTGTCGAAATACGGAACGGATGATCTTAAGAGATTCATCCCTAGTTTGACGGGACAGGACTCGAACGTTATGTACGGCGCTACATGGTTTACGGAGATCCAGGGTGGAAGCGATCTTGGAAGCAACCTTGTGACTGCAACTGTCAGGGACGGCAGATGGTTCCTTGATGGCGACACCAAGTACTTTTCCAGTGATGCGGGTCTGGCGAACATGGCTATAGTGACTGCCAGAACCCCCGATGGAGGAAAAGGCGCAAAGGGACTTGGGCTATTCCTGGTGCCGGAGATAAATTCTGGCGGTGGCAGAAATTTTATCGTCAGAAGACTCAAGCAGAAGAGCGGAACCATGAGCGTACCCACTGGAGAGGTGGAATTCAGGCATTCAGAATGCAGTCTGCTGGGCAGCCCAGACGAGGGTATTTACTACACAATGGAGAACCTCATGGTGTCAAGACTGTCCAATGCAATGGGTGCTCTGGGCGTTGCCAGAAAATCATATCTGGAGACATATTATTATCTGCAGAGGCGCCAAGCGTTTGGAAGAATCCTAATAAACCAGCCTCTTATAAAAAGGGACCTGATGGACATGGAAGTTTATCTCGAAGGTTCCATGCTGCTTGCCTTCAGGGGTGCTGTGGAGTTTCAGAGGTCATTTATGCAGAGACCCCCGTACAATGATGAATACCACTATGCAAGAATGCTTACTCATATGGCAAAAAACATCACTGCCGATATGGCTTCATACGTAACGGAAATGTCCATGCAGCTCCATGGAGGTGTTGGTTTCCTGACGGAGTTTCCTGTCGAAAGACTGCACAGGGAGGCCCTGATCACACCCATATGGGAAGGACCAAGCAATATTCAGGCGATTGACTTTCTTGAGGTGATCGGTAAGAAGCGATCAGATCTTACCATGATGAAGGACATAGAGAAGATGAGGGAGGATGTTATTGACGGTATCGATCTGTTTGAGAACGCATTCCTTCTGATCAGGAAGAACCTTGAGTTACTTTCATCCATGTCGACAGAAATGACCCAGTTCTTTGCCAAGGACTTCCTGAACACAATTGGACACTCATTTGCAGTTATTCTGCTTGTTCACATGGCTAATCTTACTAAAAGCAGGAGAATGTTGAAGGTGGCATCTATCTATGCCAGGAGATTCCTCCTCCACAGTCCACCGGATGTTTCGGATCTTGAATCTGCTGCGGAGATCATACCTGTTGACAGTATAAAATCCTGAAATCGAAATGATTTCGTTCCTGATTTACATAACCTGAAAACAATACGTCTTCGCACCATCCTATAGATAAGGTCAGTGGTTTATTAATGCCTCCAAAATCATCATCAGGCTTACGCCGGTGATATACACCATGGACGTTACTCAGATAGTGAACTCTTTTCAGGTTACCTCGACGCTTCTGATCAATAATCTCTGGATAATAGTTGCCGCACTTTTCATACTTTTGATGACTGTGGCTGTTGGTTTTCTTGAGGTTGGTGAACTCGGAGAGAGTTTCGCTGCAAGTCTCATGAAAACAATTGTCATAACTGGAACTGCAATTTTTGTTATGGCCATTATTGGGTTCAACACTGCATTCGCGCCGACTTTTTATGGAATAATAGGAAACCCGTTCTATAAAGACGGTTTGCTCCTTGGGGGATTTTCGTCCAATGCCGCGGGACTGCTTAACGGTGTGTGGTGGTCTATGGGTCCGGCGTATTTCAACACGGGGCTCACTACGGGAACATATTACTTCTTTGAGACTGCTGCGGCATCCGTTACGCTTGCACTGGTCGCAGTGATAGTTCTCAAGAAGGTGAAGTTCCAGGCATTCTTCATTTTCTCAATTGTTTACTTCATAATAATATGGAACATCCCTGTTTCCTGGATATGGAACCCCACCGGGTGGCTTTATATGCTTGGAATGAGAGACTTTGCCGGTGGGCTTGTTGTGCATGCTGCTGCGGCCACTGCTGGCCTGGCAATAGTCTTCCAGATATGGAGAGAGGAGAAGAAACGCGGCCTCAGGGAAACCCTGAGGGAGAAAACGCTGATCAATGAGGGTTGGCTCGCCCTTGCCATACTCCTGCTTTGGGTGGGTTGGTTTGGTTTCAACCCGGGAAGCGTGCTGGCCTTCAACAGCGATGTTCTGGTTGTGGGTATCACGACATTTGTCTCCTCTGCGGCTGCAATGGTCTCGACATTATTTTTCAGGTACGTCTTTGCGAAACAGGCACCTGATATTCTCTATGCGGTGAATGGTATCCTCATGGGACTTGTTGTAATCACTCCTCTGGCAGGTTTTGTGAGCCCGGCGAGTGCTCTCATACTTGGTCTTGTCGCTGGCCCCCTGTTTCTGGTTGCTGAAAAATTCTTCTCGGCCAGGAAGTGGTTCTCTGATCCGGTGGGCCTTTTCCCGGAACATGGTGTTGGAGGGATATTCGGCATCCTCATGATTGCCTTCTTCACACAGAATTCGTTCGCAGCTGCTTCGGGAAATCCATCCCTTCCAAACGGATTCTTTTTTGGCGGTGGATTCGCTGCACTTAACCAGTTTGGAATAGAGTTGCTTGGGATTGCTGCGGTGGTTGTCACTGTTTTCCTGATTTCTTTCACCACAATATGGGTTATATCACTGGTTCTGCATGGCATAACAAGTGATTCAACCTACAGATCCACTGTAAATCCAACCAGCGGCGGCCTTGGAATACCAAAGTCCGTTGTATCGTTGAGAAAGAAGTAAATTATTTCTCTTCCAGTTCAACAATGGATCGGTACATCCAGATAATCTGTTACCATACTTTTTATAATATTATTGAGAAAAGCGCTGGGAGGGAGATTCGAACTCCCGAGCTACGAGAGCACAAGCTTTCCAGACTTGCGCCTTACCAGGCTAGGCTATCCCAGCTTCGAAAAAGGCATAATTGGTCCGTATTTAACTCTTTCAGGCTCGTCCCGGTTGCCTGTGTATCATTTTATCTTATCGAAAATGGGAAGGGACAGTGTTCTCTCCACTCCCTCCATGCTCCTTAGTTTATCCAG
>JAJYEP010000066.1 GCA_021785735.1 Thermoplasmata archaeon
CAGTTTTTTCAAAAAGACAAGTACATTGATGCAATCAGGGAGTATACAAAGGCTGCGGACCTGACTAAGGGAAAGAACGATGAACTGGAGGCTGAAATCTATTCAAGGCTTTCCCAGGCTTATAATGCGCTTGAGCCAAAGAGCGATGAAAACTCTTTAAAATATGGGCTAATGGCGTTGGAGATTCATAAAAAACTCAACATCCCAGAACTTGAGGTGATGGATGAGATTAACTTGGGGTATACTGAAGAAGACGCAGGAAAACGTGAGGAGGCGAAAAAGCATCTCCAGGACGCATTTGAGATGAGCAAGAAACTGGCAGATCCTGTTTTGCTATCCATGGCAATGAATGCTTATGCAGAATTCTTATCTTCAGGAAAGAAAACAGCCAAGGAGGCAATGGACCTCTATCTGGAATCCGCGGAGATTTCAAGAAAGGCAGGGGAATGGGAGAATTACTTTGAGGCCATGTATGGATACATAGGGATCCTTAAGGAGAATAATTCAGGAGAGGCTTTTAAGATTGCAATGGATTCTCTAGATAAAATTGACGAAGTGTGCAAGTCCATAAAAAACAAAAAAGACAGAAAGGACTTCAGAAAATCAGTGTCATTTATGTACGACATTGCATCGGACATATCAATGGAAAATGAGAATGTTGAAGAGGCCATCAAGATAGCGCAGAGACTAAATTCGGAGTGATCTATCTCTTCTGCTGGGCCTCCACTTCTTTTATGAATGAAGAAATGTCGATTCCCTCATCAGAAACAACAGTGGCAAGAACTATTTCGTATGGAACATACATTAAATGTTTCTGAAGATCGCTAACTTTGCTCACTATTTCCTCCTTGTGAATCTTTCCAGAAGCGATCGCAGCTTCCATCATCCTTTCTGCCAGCGGAAGATCGATGTTCTGTTTGAACAGGTCGTCATGTTCAACAGAGAAATCCAGGGGAATAATTACTCCTGACGTACTGAAGGTCGGTTTATATCCATCATTTACGGGCACCAGAAGATTGGATTCCACCGAAAGTTTGAGAAATTCCACTATATCATTTGGATCCAGCAGTTTTCTCTTGTAGGCTATCTCCTTGACAAAGTCTCCTGAAGTTAATGTTTCTTTGTCTTTCCTGGTATTAAAGGCTATGGAAATAACCCTCCTAGCAACGTCTATGTTCACGAGCCATGATAAAGAGAAGCAATTAAACATTTACGTGGATTATTTTAGAGGCCGCTTTCACTAAAGGAAAGCAGTATTTCATGGGTTCAAAAAAACATGAAACGGCAGAATGCGCTCATGGTCGGAGAAAAAAGTATAGTGACTAAAAATTTCTCAATGCATAATCAAAATTGCCAACCAAGTATGTAAGGAATAGAAGAATATCTATGACTGGGTTTATCCACTGTCTGAGGCTAGAGATTATTTTATCTTCTCGGCCTCTTTTATGACTTCGTCGTAGTTGGGTTCCTTTCCAGGATCGTCGCTCACCCACTTGTATTTCACTTTGCCCGCAGGATCAATTATGAACACAGATCTCTTCGATGCGGAAAGCCCGTGGACGCCAACGAAATCATGATGAAGGACACCATAAAGATTTGATACTGTTCTGTCAGCATCGCTCAGCAGTTCAAATGTGAGATTGTTTTCCTTTGCAAACTGAGCGAGCGAAAATGGTTGATCGACACTTATGCCCAGTACGGTTGCCTTTGCATTGTTAAGCTTGCTCATTGAATCCCTGAAAGTGCAAAGCTCTTTTGTACATACACCGGTAAAAGCACCCGGAAAGAACAGGAGTATAACTTTCTTACCCTTGAATTCCGACAGTTTCTTCAATTTTAAATCCTTGTTGACCAGCGTGAAATCCGGCGCTACCTGATTAACTTCGACAGACATTAATACACCTGCTGATTTATTGCTCAAGTTTATAAAATGATTATGTATCTTTTGCCGTGAAAGCAATATCACTTTTCTCCGGCGGAAAGGATTCATATCTCTCTGCTAAAATAGCAATGGAACAGGGATTTGACATCGTGGAACTTGTAACGATAGTGCCGGAGGAATTCTCAATGATGTACCACTACCCGAATTCAGGCATGTCAACGTATCCGGGGATGCTGATCGACAGGCCACTGGTGTTCCTGAAGGAAACCGAAATTCTTGAGTATTTGAAAGAACTTCTGGGCAGAGATATTCATGCGGTTGTTTCTGGCGCCGTGGAGTCTGAGTACCAGAAGACAAGAATAGAAAAGATGTGTACTGATGCAGGTGTCATTTCCTACTCACCATTATGGAGAAAGGATCAGGAACTGCTTCTCAGGGAACTTCTGATGAGAGGCATCTCTGCAATTATGGTTTCTGTCTCCGCCGAAGGACTGGATCAATCTTACCTGGGAAAGGAGATCGATCAGGAAATGCTGGAAAAACTCCTGAAAGTCAGAGAGAGATACGGAATAAATATAATTGGCGAGGGCGGTGAATACGAATCGTTCGTGATCTCAGACGAATCCACGGACAGGAAGGTTGCAATCAGGAAGCACGATTTGGAATGGCACGGATCATACGGTTATTTCAGGATAATTGATGCTGATATAACCTAAATCCTGAGTCTTTCAACCTCAATTGCGTCCCATGTCGGATATTCCTCCACCTGATATATCTCCCAACCATTTTCTTTGGGGAGCCTGTCAAGAATCCAGGACGGAACTTCAACTCTTTTCTTTACATCATTGACAAATATCATATCATCCGGTATACCAAGGGAGAGTAAAGAATCCCTGATGACAGAGATATTTTCTCCCTGAATCACGCCTTTGAGAATTGTACCATCCTTCGTGACAACATCAATGCTCCTTGCTATATTGCTGGCTCTTCTCTTCAGGCGGTTTCTCAGCTGAATTCCGTCCTTGAATGATGCCGAGCAGTAATGCACTGCATATTCTGGAAAGGTCTTCACCATTTCGATGGCCAGCTCTCGGCTCTGTTTTGCACCTGAAGAGGTGTCACTCCGAATCTGAATTCCCCTTCCCAGCAATGCTGTGTAATTTGTTTCAGAGAATTCCAGTTCATTGAGATTGACAAAATCAAGATCCATCTGCTCCGCGAATTGTATGAGCAGCTCAGTTTCCTTTTCGCGTCCTGGTAAGCTTGGGACCTCAATTCCAACATCCAATCCTGCTGATCTGGCCCACTTTATTCGATCCTTGAAGATTGTTCGGTCCATCATATGCCATATCTCTTCTGGAGGATGGAAGCGTATTTCATCTAGCCCCGCTTCAGCAACCTTCTTGATTCCTATCTCCGATCCGCTGATTGTGTAGAGATGAATATGGTGCTTGTCACCGAATTCGGCCTTCAATGCTCTGATGTACTCAGATGTCCTTTCGTAATATTTCATCGGATCTCCGCCAGTGATACCCGTTCCTGAAGCATTTATCATATTGGCTTCAAGTATGGCTTCCTTTACACCGGAAATCGGCATCTCGTCGGCATACATCACATCATTCATTTTCCTGTTTTCTGAAAGAGGGCAGTAAAAACATTTGGCGTCGCAGATTCCGGAGATGAATAATACCATCTTTGCACCCTTGGCACACATAGTGCATCCGGGAGACAGTTTTCCGGAGTATGCTGATCCACCTGCCAGTCTCTTCATTAACGGCTAAGTAAGCTGCGTGATATAAACATTATCCCAGTCTCACTGGCGATGCAGTTTTCATTTCATCAATTCAATAACTAAGTACTCTGCTCGCAGAATCACAATTGTTTTGCTATTAGTATTGTCACATCAGTGCTTTCAATTTCAGAGACAACAATTCATAGTGTAAAATTAACCGTCATTCGTCCACGAGAATATTCAGGAAATTATTATAGAACAATAATGTATAGGATGATGCAGAAGAATGAGCGATAACTATCTTGATGAGGATGAGTTTCGGCGCTGGATTAAGAATGCAAAACGAACCCTCGAGTCAGCAAAATCAGATCAATCTGCTGAGTTTAATAACTGGGCGTGTTTCAAGGCGCAACAATCTGCTGAATTTGCTCTTAAGGCCTTTATGAGGGGGACAGGCCAGCCATCCTTTGGTCACTCGCTTTCTGCAATGGCCCAGCAAATAGGGTTTCCTCGAGAATTCATTGAGATGGCCAAATCTCTCGATAAATACTACATCCCTACTAGGTATACTGACGTGTGGCCAGAGGGAATACCAGACGATTATTATACCAGGGTGGATGCGGAAAATACAATACAAATAGCAGAATCAATTATTGATGAGGTGATAAGAAGATGGAACTCCTTGAAGAAAGAATAAGAAAAAGGGAGGAAGTATTGAAGAAGGCGGCAGAATATGCCAGTTCACTGGATTATTCTTGTTCGGTGTTTCTTTTCGGATCGTATGCAAGGGGTGATTTCAACTTGTGGAGCGACGTGGATATAATTATTGTATCAGACTTCGATAAGAACATCAGAAAGAGATTCGACGCCCTGGATTTTCCACCAGGATTTGAGGTAATCCCAATGAGACCGGAAGAACTTTTAGGTTCCGGACTCAAGAAAAATTTCTTTCTTGACTCAATAAGGAAGGATCTGGTGATGTTAAGGGATGATCTTCAGTTGCAGAATAAATTGAAGGTTTCAAGATAGTCCTTTCAGTCCAGGGTCTTCTGAAATTCATTGTCCATAGATGATGGATTTCCTATGTTCATACTCTGGAAAATAAGTTCCCTGAACATCCTGAATATCACATTCTGTGATATGGATTCAGGTTCAATCAGTTCATTATTTTGCGGGATCATTATTCCATATTTTTCGACCGATTTCAGGTAAACAGATCTCATCGGAGAACTTACAGTTCTATATTTCTTGGGAAAAGTAATACTGCATCTTTCAATTTCCCTCATGAAAACAGGTCTTCCGAATATTGAGAATAGTGTCTGGAGAGCAACGTCACCTTCATTATTTTCATCAACAATCTTCGCAATTTTTCCAACATTAAAATATATGTCATGGTTCGCAGGAGTCTGATTCGTGAACACCCTTGATGGTCTCATTAGTCTCTCCTTTAATTCTCCTGAATCAACCATTGAATTGAGGTATCCTGTGAGGACAAGCCTGTGAACCTTTATTCCCTCTGCAGACAGGTACTTAATTATTCCCGCTATTGAATCTTCCTGCCTGGCCAGATGAGACAGCACAAGTTCTCT
>JAJYEP010000067.1 GCA_021785735.1 Thermoplasmata archaeon
TTCAATCACTTCAGGTTTTGAAGTGAAGGACAGGATTTCCGGATCACTTATGAGGCCATATTTTATGATCTCTGCAATCCCATCAAGAAAATCGCTTCTGCTCAGTGTTTTCAGAAATGAGAGATCACAGACAATGTCCCTGGGGTCATAGAAGGTTCCAATGACATTCTTTACGTGGCCATGATTCAGCGCATTCTTACCGCCAATAGCACTGTCAACCATTCCAAGCAATGTTGTTGGAAAAGCCTCGAGAGTGATCCCCCTCTTGTAAGTTGAGGCAACAAAACCTGCCATATCACCGATAGTCCCTCCGCCCATGTAGGAAATGAAGGAATCTCTGTCCACATTTCTGTCAATCATATCCTGGATGACAAGAGAATACATCTCAAGAGATTTTGATTTTTCTCCATCGGGAATGATCTTAACATGACCATTTTTGTCTTCACGGATGTATGCAAGGAGTCCGGGGTAAAGTGAAGACACTTTTTCACTAACAACGTAATACCCACCAGTTTTCAGGCGGTTTTCAATGAATCCGTGCGTCACATTGTCTCCAATGGTGACGGTGGAATTGATCCCGAAATCTTTCAGGGGTAAGGTGCCAGATTCCATGATATCTTAATTCCTATCACAAATAAGAATTTATAAAATGCCAAGATCAGAACCAATGACAAGAAGGGGGGTCCCATTCCATAATATCAGCGTTAACGGGTATACGAAAATTGCAAACCATGGAATGATTGGAAGCAACCGGACTGCAGCACTGGTGGGTATGGATGGAAAGATAGACTGGGCTTGCTTCCCCAGTTTCAAGGACAATCCAGTCTTCGATTCGATACTTGACTCCCAAAAAGGAGGGTACTTCTCAATCAAGCCTGCTGAAAATGACGACATAACGGTAAGGCAGGGTTACTTTAAAAACACCAATATTCTTGTAACGGAATTCTTCAGGAAAAAAGCGAAGGTACTGGAGATTACGGATCTAATTCCGGCCAGCGAATACACCATGGTCAACTTCCCGGAGATTCACAGGCGCGTTGCATCATTTGATGACGACACGGTGATAAGGGTGGAATTGTTTCCCTCATTTGACTTCAGATCTGGAAACCTGACCGTTGTCAAATCTGAAGACGGATATGTCTTATCGAGGGGAGACAGAAAAGTGGCTCTTTCCACCAGTTATGATCTGAATACCAGTGAAAGGGGAGTTTTTGGAAACGTAACAATCACAAAAAGGACATCATCATGGTTTGTTTTTCTCCATGGGGTTTCAACGGTAAACAGGGTGTCCGACTACCGATCCGATGAAAGGCTGTCAGAGACAGCAAAATACTGGAATGAACTCGTATCGGCAAGGAAATTCAGGGGGATATATTCAGGAGCGGCTGTGCGATCTGCACTGACACTGAAGGCGCTCTTTTATGAACCAACAGGACTGATGGTTGCAGCGCCCACTTCCAGCCTTCCGGAATGTGTCGGGGGAGAGAGAAACTGGGACTACAGATATGCATGGATCAGGGATACAGCCTATGTGGTTGAAGCTCTTTCAATGATCGAGTACAAGAGGGAGGCGATCAAATTCCTGTATGATATCATGCAGGTGGTACAGAGAGAAAGACGCCTGAGAACCATATACCCCATCGATCTTGACGGCTCTCTCGATGAGTTTGAGGTGGATTACGATGGTTACATGGGATCTAAACCCGTCAGGATGGGAAACAGGGCAGCGAAGCAGCTCCAGATAGACGAATACGGATCACTGGTCAACGCCGTTTACTTTGTCGGTATGAACGGGGGTCTCATAACCTCATTTCTGTGGCATTTCGTCATGCAGATACTCGACGATCTGACAAGAATATGGGATACGCCCGATTCCACGCTCTGGGAATTCAGGACTGAGCCCAGGCACTATGTTTATTCCAAGGCAATGGCATGGACCGCATTCACAAGAGCAATAACGCTCGGTAAATTCCTCGGATACTCTGCACCGTATGAAAGATGGCAGCAGACTGCAGACACCATCAAGGCACAGATCATTGAAAAGGGGTATGACAGGGAATCAAACTCTTTTGTGCAGTACTACGGTGCGAAGGACACAGACGGGGCTCTGTTGAGGCTGCCTCATCTTGGTTTTCTGCCACCTGATGATCCAAGGATCAGGGGAACAGTGGAGCGGATTGAAAGGGAGCTTATGACAGGCAACTATCTTTTCAGGAGATACCTGAATGACGATGGTTTCAGGTGCCAGGACAATGCATTCACCCTGCTGTCGTTCTGGTATGTTGAGGATCTGGTACTGTTCGGAAAAAAGGAGAAAGCGAGAGAAGTGTTCAGTTCTCTTCTAAGGCATGGTAACCATCTGTCTCTATTCTCAGAGGAGATAGATCTCAAGTCTGGCGACTTAATCGGCAATTTCCCCCAGGCCATGACACACCTTGGAATTATAAGGGCTTGGAAGAGTCTCAACAGGGCTTATGGAAAATCATAGGCACTTCTAATACGCACTATCAGAAAGTCGGATTTAACCTGTTTTCAGTACTCGCGCCATCTGTAACCGCAGGCTTCGCATGTGTAAAATTTGGTTTCCGGTTCATCGGCTGATCTGGTCTGCTTGAGCAGGAAATAAGCTCCAACATGCTTACACTTCGGGCAGACTGCATCCGAATCAAGAGGTTCGGCATTCTTTTCTTCCTTTATCAATACGACTTCCTTATTGTTGCTCTTGCTTACTATTTTCTTGGAGTGGTTCTTACTGTTCTTTTCCACCTCGAAACCGCATGAGGTGCATACGAAAACGTTCCCTGAAGATATCATAAGGGAACCACATTTGGGACAGAACATTCTTCTCATATTAAATGAAAGTATTTAAAACCGGCTGCTTGAGTGGAAAAGGTATGGTTCTGCAGAAAAACATTAGTCCACTGAAAATCTTGATGTTACACTTGACAGGACAAGATAGAATTTTTCCAACAAGGTTAAGTAGATTCAATCGTTTTTTAGTCCATGAAAGTATGCGCTATTTTGCCTCCGTTTCTGCCAATCGAGGACATAAAAAGAACAGCAGCGAGCATTCTGCCGGATATTGAGATCATCACAGACCTTGACTTCAAGACCAACGAAAGCGAGGTTCTAATCGCCACGACCTTCACAAAGATTGACAAACAAGTACTTGATAGGTTCAAGAATTTGAAGTTTTTACAGATAGCAAGCACAGGATATGACAACGTTGATATTGCGGAGGTGAAAAGGCGTGGGATCATACTGTGCAACTCGCCGACCTCGAACAAGGAGAGCGTTGCCGAGCATGTGATCGGTATGGTGCTGTATTTCCTGAAGGATTTCAAATTTCTTGACGGTGAACTGAGGAACGGCAACTGGCCTGTTCTCACCGCCTCAAGGGATTTGAAGGGAAAAACCTTCGGAATAATAGGCATGGGAGCCATCGGTAAGAGACTTGCCGAAAGGCTTGCAGTTTTCGGGGCCGGGATAATTTACTATGACGAATACAGACTCAAGGAAGAGACGGAGGACGATCTTGGAGTAACATACGTTTCCCTGAAGGAGCTTATTTCAGCCTCAGACATAATATCCATTCATGTTCCCTTAACAGAAACTACCAGAGGAATGATATCAAAGAAAGAATTTGAATCGATGAAGCCGGGCTGCATTTTCGTCAACACATCAAGGGCTGAGGTCGTGGTAACGCAGGATCTGATAAACGCCTTGAAATCCGGCAAGATCAAGGCGGGAATAGATGTTTACGACAGAGAACCCCCGGACTTTTCGTCCGATCTTTTCAGGACAGAGAACACGCTCCTCAGTCCACACATTGCGGGGGTCACAATAGAGAGCCAGGGTAGATTCATTGAGGAAACTGTCTCAAACGTGATAAGATTTCTTCAGGGAGTCGAACCTTTAAACAGGGTGGCATAATGAAGGGCTTCGAAATCTTTGCAGAATCCCTGAATAAACTTGGAATTGAAAAAATATTCGGCAATCCCGGCACCACCGAAATTCCCATGCTGAGAGGAATAAAGGACTACGTGCTCACACTCCATGACTCAATCTCACTTGGCATGGCTGACGGATTATCACAGATATCCAGAAAACCCGCACTCTGTAATCTGCACACCCTGCCAGGGTTGGGAAATTCAATGGCATTTCTTCACACCGCTTCAGCCAACAGGTCCCCAGTCATAGTGACCGCCGGACAGCAGGATTACAGGCACATCTTCTATGATCCAATCCTCTCAGGGGATCTGACAGGACTGGTGTCAAACTTTGTGAAGTACCGGTTTGAGATCAAGAATACTGCGGACATATACAGGTCGCTGAAGAGGGCGTACCAGGTGGCCATGACACCGCCAATGGGACCTGTTTTCCTCAGCTTCCCCATGAATATGATGGATCAGGATTATGAAGAATTCTTTGAGGAATTCTCCGGGGTGAATCATTCATACGTGAATCATGAGGCAGTGACGGAGATAGCAGACGAGATAAACCAATCCAGAAATCCGGCTATTGTGTTCGGATCTGAAATAGATCTGTACGGCGCTTTCAACGAGGCTGTGGAATTCGCCCACAGGATCGGATGTCCTGTATATGGCGAACCACTTTCAAGCAGGGGCTGCTATCCGACAGACGATTCCCAGTTTGCAGGGGATCTGCCTCCCGCCTCCGCACTCATAAACATAAGGTTTGCTTCCAACGATCTCATTCTCATAATCGGCGGTGACATGACACTGTATCCATACACTCCTTCGCCGCTGCTTGCCGGAAAGAAGGTGATAGTGGTTGGAACGGACACATCCGGCAGGATAGGAACGGGATACGTGATGAATCCAAAGTTATTCTTAAGGGAGGCAGTGAAGCTTGTGAAGCATAAATCAAGCTTCACCAGGCAGACCGATTTTGCGGCAAGGACTGCCACCGCCATGGCA
>JAJYEP010000011.1:0-1339 GCA_021785735.1 Thermoplasmata archaeon
CTTGGAGGGAAAACCGACTTAACGGATTTGCCACATTTCTTACAAACCCACACTTTTTCTTCAGACACTATAATGCAGTACTTGTGGGGTATTAAACTTATATTCTCCGGCTTTATTTTTTTCATTCATATTGGTATCACATCTTATGAAGTGGATTTGTTTTGGACTTCTTGATTGCGTAGAATTTTCTAGTAAGATTACCAATGGAAGAGTGTTCTTCAACTTTGTTGCCAAGCATTTTCTGTTGTATCGAGAAACATTATCAATGGTTGGCGCTGATCGTCCAGTGGTATTGGTGACAGAAAAGCACAAATTTTTACATTTTCGTTATTGGCATCCCATTTGTGCTGGTTGGTCAGATATAACGGGGTTCAATCCAAGACAGAATTCGAATATCAACTGGAATGTTGTGTCAAAGTATATATATGAAAATGTTGTAATTGTTTTCAATGGCAGCCTCAAAAATTCTGCTAACTTGCATTGTGATTGTGGCCTTTGTATCAGTACTTGCGTTTTCTATTTCACCCGCGATTGATCATGTCAATCTCAGAGAAGAGAGAAAGGCTCCTGCGGTTTCCACTTCCGGGACATTTGCATATATTTCTGAGTTCACCTCCGGTGGTACTTATTCAGATTATGGCTGGAATTTAATCAGTGGTCATGCATCAATAACAAATCATGTTCAATATTTTGGAGAACCGTCTCTTGTGCTAAGTAATGGCGCATCTTTGATCACCAGCGAAAACATCACCCCAGGAGACCAGTTCGTCTCATTCCAATTCGCGGTTAATGCGGTATCCGGTACCGGCACTTTTGCAATAATAAACTCGATGGGAAACAATATAGCATCAGTAAGTGTATCTGGCTCAACTGTAACAGTTACATCTTCTCAGAACAAGATTTCTGCAACAGGATCTGCGCCACAAAATTCTGCCTATCCTGACGGCTGGGTTTATGTATCGGGAAATCTTTACAATACCAGCACGAACAAACAGTTCAGCTGGACATTACAACTATTCGTTGACCAGACCATTTCAGTCTTTGCAAACCTGAGCGATCCGCTTGGGTACTCCTACGCAGGTCTTCAGCTTTCGGCCAGCAGTGGTCATGCCTACTTCACTGATATCATATTCACAACTTATGATATCCCAACCTATCTGGCTGGATACAACAACATGGAGGGTTATGGTCAGGGTTCTGGCCTACTGGTTTCTCTGCTTCATCCATTTACAATTCTTCATGCAAATATGATACTGAACAGTTGGAATACCCTCCAGAATGGAATTCTCAGTTTCCAGATCAATGCGATGAATTACACGGGAACACTCAGATCGACCTG